>JANNMQ010000307.1:0-3093 GCA_031398045.1 Rubrivivax sp. | reverse complement strand
CCGAAGACTTCATCTACATCGAAACCCCCGCACTGGACCAGGCCGCCATCGGCCCTGACGCCGAAATCCTGCTCGGCAAGTTGATGCTCCGCCTGAACGAAAACCCGCTGCTGCACCTGCTGCTGTGCCTGTCGGCGCGGCTGGTGCCCGGCTGGCCGCAGGGCATTGAAAAGCAGCGCAACCTGAACCTGCGCAACGCCATCGGCGCGCTGCAGATGTTAGGCGGCGACCGCGTGGCGGTGTTTTCGCCCAGCGCCGGCCAGGGCCGCGACGTGCGGCTGACGGCCACCACGGTGATCGTCGACGATGCCTACGCGCTGACCGGCAGCACACACCTGTGGCGGCGCGGGCTCAGCTTCGACAGTTCACTGGCCGTGGCGCTGTTCGACGAGGTGCTGCAGGGCGGCCGCCCGGCCGAGATCGTGAATTTCAGGCGCTCGCTGATCGCGCAACAGCTGAGCCTGCCAGCGCTGCGCGTGCCCGACGACCCGGCCGCGCTGGTGCACCTGGTGCAGCAGTACAACCAGATGCGCAGCGCCCGCGTCGGCCACACGCCGCTGCAACTGCCCAAGCTGCAGGCCCCGGTGGGCGGCGCTGGCTGGCAAGCAGACGACGGCTGGAACCCCGACGGCAGCTACAAGCCGGGTGCCAGCGTGCTGCCTTTGCTGTACGGTTTTTTGCTCGGCAACCAGGACGAGCTGGCCTGAGAGCTCTAGCAGCAACACTGTTCACTTGGAAATCACTCCGTTCGGGCTGAGCTTGTCGAACCCCCGCCAAGCACTTCGACAAGTTCAGTGCGAACGGTTCAAAGTGAACTGTATGGGCTCTGGCAGCCAGACTGTCTAACGCACTGAAAGCACCTAAAGCACCTTACGAACCTGACGCGCCAACAGTGCCGCAGTCACGTCTGCCGGCACGCTGCGCCGCAACTGCACGCGCCGCAGCATCAGTGTCACCATTGGTACCGTCAGCATCGTGCTGGCCACCGCCATCAGCAGCAGCGCGGTGAAGGTGGCGCTGCTGATGATCTGCTTGTCCAGCAGCACGTTGGCAAACACGATCATGATCAGCGCCTTGGTCTGCAGCAGCCAGCCGATCAACGCGCCTTCTTCACGCGGCCAGCCCAATATGCGCGCCGCCAGGTGGGTGCCGGCCAGCTTGCCCAGCACACTGGCAGCCAGCAGCCAGGCGGCGGCCAGCAACACCGTGGCGCCGCCCACTTCCCACTGCGTGCGCAAGCCCGTGCTCAAGAAAAACACCGGCATCAACACCAGCAGCACGTGGTGGCGCAGGTTGTCCAGCTTGCTCTGCTCAAACCAGTGGGCGTCGATGACGGCACCGGCCAGAAAAGCGCCCACCATGAAGTGCAGGCCACACCAGTCTGCCCCCAGCGAACAGGCCAGTAACCACACCAGCGCAGCCGCCCAGCGGTCGCCTTCAAGCAGCCGTGGCATGGCCCGGCGCAGCAGCAGCGCCAGGGCTGCAAAGGCGACCAGAAAAACCACTTGTTTGCCCACACGTTCCCAGTCGGTAAGGATCAAGGCCAACACGCCCCAGATGGCAATGTCGTCCAGGCTGGCGTAGCGCAAGATGCGCTGGCCGAGCGGCTGGCGCAGGATTTGCAGCTTCTCCATCAGCAGAATAAGGATCGGCAGCGCCGTCACCGCGCAGGCCATGCCCACCGCCGCTACAAACTGCCCTGTGCCCGCCTTTGCGCCCAGCCAGCCGGCTGACAGGCTCAGCATCACCAGCGCCGCGCCGCAGCCGGCCAGCAGCGGCACGCCCATCGCCAGGCCCGCCGTGATGCCACTGTCGCGGCGGTGTAACCAGGCTGCTTTCAGGTCCAGTTCAATGCCGGCCAGAAACACAAACAGCATCACAGCCCACCAGGCCACACCGTTCAGCGCCAGCATCACGTCGGGCGTGAAGATGAAGTGATAGGTCTGCGGCGCCGCTGACCCCAACACCCCCGGCCCCAGCAAGATGCCGCAGACGATCTGCACCACCACCAAAGGCGCCCAGTGTTCGGTGCGGCCCAGCCGCCACACCAGGTAGGGCAGCAGGAACACGATCAACATCGCGATCAAGAAACGTTCAGCGGTACTCATGGTGGTGTGCTCCGGGGCGGGCAAATTTGAAAGTTAGGCCATCAGGCAAGGTTCGGTGGCCGGATGGGCCATGGCGCTGGCAGTGGCGATGGCCGATGCAGCGGCCGCCGCCGCCTGGTTGCAGGCGCTCAGCTCACGCTCGAAGAATTGCAGCAAGGGCTGCACATGGTGCGGCAGTGTCCAGTCGGTTTCCAGGTGCTCCATCAAGTGCTGTTCAGCCAGCACCTGTCCCTGCCTGCAGTGGCGCACCACGGGGTGCAGGAACGCGCTCCGTTCGGCCTGTCCAGCGTCGCGGCTGTCAGGGCGCTGGATCTGGAAGGGGTCGCGTGCCGGATGCTGGCCATATTCCAGCGTGACCACAAAGTAGGTGTCGCTGTTCAACATCAGCGTGTCGTGGATGTGGTCCACCGGCAGGCCTTCGAGGTACTGGGCGCGGCCCTGGCCCGTCATGTGAATCACATCGGCCAGAAAGCCGAACTGTTGCCAGATGGCCGACGAGCGGTTCACCGCTTTCAACACCGCATCGGTGCAGGCCTGCGCCGTGCTGTCCATGGCCCGGCTTGGCAGCGCGTGCCCGTGGTGGCGTGCTTGTAGCAGCTGAAACAGCGCACGCACGTTGTAGCGGAAGCCGTGGATGAAACCCGAGCTGGTTTTCTTGAAATCGCGCGCCTGCATCAGCGTGCCGGCGAAGTACATGCCGGGCACGTTGACTGATTCCCAGCGGCTGGTCTGCGCCGGAAAGCGGTCGTTGATGCACAACTCGGGTTGTGCGCCCTCGGCAAAGATGGAGGCATCAAAACGGAAGCCGGTGCAGACCAGGATGCGGTCGTAGGCAATCTCTTCGGTCTCGCCTTCAGCATGGCTGTAGGCCAGCGTGGCCATCAGCTTGTCGCCGCGGCGCTCGATGCGGCGCACGGTGGCGTCGAGCACGCCGTTCTGGGTTTTCAGCTGGTAGGTGTCCAGGAAGTTGTTGTTCACTGCGCGC
>JANNMQ010000297.1:0-5347 GCA_031398045.1 Rubrivivax sp. | reverse complement strand
CCGCGTCGCCGGACCTTGGCGCCAATCAAGCACAGCAGCCACCACGCGGTCGGCGATGTCTACCGTCTCGTTGCCCAGCAACGAAGGGCCGCGCCAGTAGCGGCTGTTGCACTTTTTCTCCAGCCTGCGACAAAAGCCGCCAGACATTTCGCGCTGGTATTCGGTGTCGTTGTCCGACCCGGTGCCGTCAACAATAAAAAGCACGTTGAATGCTCCCAGACGTTCAGAACCGCAGGCGCGCACCGGCGGCCCACGACACGCCCCGCGTTTGACCACGAACCCGGTCGTCCATGGCCACCGCATAAAAGTCAGTTTCGCTGTCGAAGGGGTAGACGTAGGCCAAGCTGGTGCTGGTGTGTTTGCGGTGCACTGCAGGCCCCGTGGTGTGGCTTTGTGCAACCTGTGCCAGCAAATTACCTGGCCCGAGCGGGGCCGCAAGGCCTGCCGAAGTGACTTTGCTTTTTACCTCCAGCCCGCGGTCGTTGGTGCCGGTGTGTTGCAGGAAGCAACGCGCCCAGCCGAAGTTGTAGGTGGTGCCCAGCTGCCAGGTGCTTTCGTTGGTGGGGTCGTCGATGCCGTTGTCCACCTTGACACGTTGTGCTGACAGTCCGACGGCCAGCAGTCCCCGGTTCAACACCACGGTGCCCCCGGTGAGGTCGCCTCGGTCGGTGTTTTCGCCCTGCGCGCCCATCAGGCTGACGCTGACACCCTCCAGATTGCGCGACTGGTAACTGACGGCGCGGTTCCAGTAGAAGTCGCGCTGCACACCTTGCAGGTTACCGCTGGCGAAAACATGGCGAACGGCCGGCGAAAAAGCAACCGAGTTACCCAGCGCATTGAAGCGCACTGTGGCGTCGAACAAAAAGGTCTGCAGCCGCCCCAGCCGCAGCGTGCCGTAGGTGCCAGCCAGTGACACAAAGGCATTGCGCGACAGCAGTGGGTCGCTGTTGTTGCGGCCCAAGCGCAAGTCCTGGAAACGAACAAATGTCTCTAGCGTGATGCCGGGCGTCAAGCCACTGTCCAACCCATGTTTGACATTCAGACCCGCAAAGCTCGCGGTCAAAGAATTGCTGTTGAAGCGATGGTGCGCCACGGCCCCGCTGGGCTCGAAGCGGCCGTAAGAGAAGTCGGCCACGCCGTACAGCGAGTACTCGGTTTGCGCCTGGGCCGATGCGCCAGCCAGCAGGGACAGCGTTAGCACCAGCAGCTTGTGGTTGGGGTTCATGCGTGTGTCCCGGAAAGGGTGTTCAGGTGCTGTGTTCATGCCAACAACCAGATGGCGTTCGCGTTGGTGTCTGCGTTGTTTGGCGCGCTGTTCTGCGCCGGGTTTGGTGGCGATAGCGCAGTGTGGTGATGGCGGCCAGCAACAGCAGCCACAGGGTTGGGTCGGCCGCGCTGCTGCCGTGGGCTATCGAGCAACCGCCGCTGCTGACGCTGGCCTCGGGTTCACCACTGCCACTGAGGGCCACGTCTTGCGCTGCGGGGTCGGTATCGCTGGTGACTGTCAGCTTGCCGACGGCGGCGCCCGGGCCTTGTGGACTGAAGCCAACCGTGACGGTGCATGTGCTGCCCGCAGGCAGGCTGAAGGGTGGCGTTGGGCAACTCTGGCTTTGCACACTGTAGGGGCCGGTGGCCGCCAGACCCAGCACCCGCACCACTCCCGAGCCACTGCCGCTGAGCGTGATGGCCGCCGGTAGCGACTGCGCGCCCACGCGCACCAAGTCGAAACTGAGCGCCGTGGTTGACAAGGCCAGCGACGGGTTGGGCCCACCCAGGCCAGTGCCGGCCAATGCCAGTTCGGGCGGGAAACTGCCGGAGGAAACCACTTGCACGGCAGCTGACTTGGCACCCGCCGAGCCGGGAGCAAACACCACATCGACACGGCAGCTCTGCCCTTCAAAAATCGGCTGGCCCAGCACACAGGTGCCGGTGGTCACCGAAAACGCGGCGCCCTGCGTGCCCACCGTGTTCAACAAGGTCAGCGTCACCCCGCCTGGGCCTTGATTCAGCAGCGTGGCCGACTGCACGGCCGATAGCGTGCCAGCAGCCACGGCCCCGAAGTCAAGTTGCGTGGCCGCTGGTGACCACACCAGCACGGGCCGCACGGTGGCGGTGCCGGCGCCTGCCAGTGCCGTGAGGTGCGGCGCCCCGGTTGCGTTGCTGGTGACACGCAGCGTGCCGGCATAGGCAGTGCCGGCGGCCACCGGGGTGAAGGTGATGTCGACCTCGCAGCTGTGGCCAACCGCCAGCGTGGCCGGGCAAGCCGAGGTGCTGGCATCGGCGAAAGCGGTGCCCTGCACCAAGACCGAGAGACCGCTGAGGTCTGCGGTGCCGCTGTTGGCAACGGTGACGGTTCGTTTCGGGTACAGGCCGTTGATGGTCTGTGGGCCAAAGTCCAGCGCCGTGGTCGACAGTGTCACAGCGGGCGCGGGCACCGGGGTGCCGATACCGACCAGGGTGATCACCACCGCACCATTGCTGGCGTCAGATTGCGCAGTCAGTGCGGCGTTGCGGCTGCCGCTGGCCGTGGGCTGAAAGGTGATGGCCAGCGTGCACTGCGCGGCCACTGCCAGTGGTGTGGCGGTGTTGCAGGTGCCACCGCGTGTGTAGTCGGCCGCAGCTGCGCCGGCCAACGTGAATGCGCTGAAGGTCAGTGGTGCATCGCCCGTGTTTTGCACCGTGATGTTTTGCATGGACGTGCGGCCCACTTGGGTGGCGGGGTAGGCAAGCGACAGCGCACCCAGCGCCATGCGCCCCTGGGGTGCCGGCGTGGCGGTGCCGCTGAGTGCCACCATTTGTGGGCTGCCGACAGCGTTGTGCACGACGCTCAGGCTGGCGCTGCTGGTGCCCACGGCGGCCGGGGCATAGGCCACGGCCAACGTGCAGCTGGTGCTCGGAGCCAGCGTGGTGTTGGCGCTGCAGGTGTTGGCCGCAGCGAGCGAAAATTCGGCCGCTGCAACGCCGCTGAACAACAGGCCCGACAGGTTGAGCGCAAGGGTGCCGGTGTTGGTGATGAGGGTGCTGCTTGTGCCCGGTGTTGTACCCGGTGTTGTGCCCAGCACAGCAGCCAGCGACAGCGCGCTGCTGGCGATGCTGAAGACGGGTGTTGGCGAAGTTGCCGTGCCCGACAACACCAGGCTGATGCCGACCGGGGACGGGTCGGCAGCAAAGCCGGTGTAGCCGACATTCAACGCGCCACTGCGTGTGCCCGCGCCGGCCGGCCTGTATTGCAGCGTCAGCGTGCAGGCGCCGCCGCCGGGAATAACGCGTGTGGTGCAGGACTCACCGGCAACGGTGAAGTCCACTGCATGCGCGCCAGTGATGTTGCGCGTGTAGTTCAACGGGTTCAACCTTGGATTGGTGATCGTCACCACACGGGTGGTGGTGCTGATGCTGCCCACCACCGTGCTTGGGAAGGCGCTGACGGAGCTGGGCGAGGCCACGGGGTCGGCCAGCGCCAGGCCCTCACCGCCGAGTGCAACGGTGGCGGTGGGTGTGTTGCTGGCGTTGCTGGCCACGGTCAGCACGGCCGCGCGCGCGCCGGCTGCGGACGGCGTGAAAGTGAGCGTAACCGTGCAACTGCCGCCCATGGCCATGCTGCTGGTGGCCGTGCAGGTGCCGCCGCGTGTGTAGTCGGCAGCAGCGCTGCCCGTCAGGCCCAGCGCGTTCAACCGCAGCGGCGCCGCACCGATGTTGCGCAGCGTCAAGGTCTGTGACCCGGCGCTGCCCAGCGGCACCGTGCCGAAGGCCAGCGTGTTGGCGCCGAGATCGAGGGCCGGCTGTGGCGCCGCCGTGGCGGCGCCGGCCAAGGTCAGCGCATGCGGGCTGCCCGTGGCGTTGTGGGCAACCGTCAGCGTGGCGCCGCGCGAGACTGACGTGGCGCTGGCCGGGTTGAACTGGATCGCCAACGTGCAACTGTTGGCGCCCGGGGTGATGGGGATCGAGAGGCCGGCGGTGCAGGTGTTGACGGCGGCGAAGGTGTATTCACTCAAGAAGGCGCCGCCGAACGAAAGCGCGTTCAGGGTCAGTGCCGCTGTGCCCGTGTTGGTGATGGTGGCCGTGCTGGTACCGGGTGTGCCCACCACGGCCGAGAAAACCACGGTTGAGCTGGCGATGCTGAAGGCCGGTGCCGGAATCTGCGCCGTGCCGGCCAACGCTACCGCCTGTGCGGCCGGTGACGGGTCGGTGTTGAAACCGGTGAACGTGAGGCCCAGCGTACCGCTGCGCGAGGTGGCCGTTGACAACGCCGATGGCGAGTAGATCAACGTCAAGGTGCAACTGCCGGCACCACCACCGGGTATGCGCCGGGTGGGGCATGACTCGGCGCTGATTGCAAAGTCGCCGCCGTGGGTGCCTGAAAGTGAGGCCGTGTAGTCCAGCGGATGGGTGCGTGGGTTCACCAGCGTCACCGTGCGTGTCGTGCCGCTGGTGGTGCCGGCCAGGGTGGAAGGGAATGCCGCCACACTCGACACCGTCGGGCTGGCCAGAGCCGCGCCCGCGCCGCTGACCGTGATGGGGGTCGGCGCGTTGCTGCCGTTACTGGCCAGCGCCAGGACCACCGAGCGCGGCGTGGTCCCGGTGGGTGTGAAGTTGAAGTTGAGCGTGCAGGTGGCCAGGGATGCCAACGCTGTCGTGCAGCCGCTAACCCCAAACTCGCCGCTGCCGACACCACTGAAGGACTTGCTGGTGATGGTGAGCGGGGCGTCGCCGGTGTTGGTCAGCAGTGCCGTGGTGCTGCCCGTGCTGCCCTGTGGCACATTGCCCAGCGTGACGTTGGGCGCCACACCCACGGTGCCCTGCTGCGCTGCGCCACTGAGCGTGACGACCTGCGGGGCGCCGCTGGCGTTGTGGGGAATCGACAGCGCGGCCGAATAGTTGCCTTTGGCAACTGCAGCGAATTGCACCGCGATGCGGCATGCGGTGCCCGGCCCCAGCGGTTGCCCGGCCAGGCTGCAGGCATTGGTGGTGGGGGCCACCAGTGTGAAGGCCGCGGCACCGGTGCCGGTGATGGGGTTGGTGGGCGCCAGCAACGGGCCCAGCAGTAGGTTGCCGGTGGCGGTGTTGGGGTTGGTGATAGTGATGTCGGCTGACGTGGCTGCACCAGGTACTGCGGCCGTCAGGCCAACCGCCGTGGTGCTGATCTGGAACTGCGGTGTTGCCGTGACAGCAGTGCCCGCAAGCGTGATGCTGCCGTCCACCGGATTGGGTTCGCCGACGGTTGTGGGCGTGACAGTGACCGGGATGTGGGCATTGCGGGTGCCCGCCGCACCTGGCTGCGGACCAAACGTCACCGAGACTGCGATGGTGCAGACGGAAGGCGCCGCATTCGTGGCGGCGTTCACCTGTG
>JANNMQ010000278.1:0-12633 GCA_031398045.1 Rubrivivax sp. | reverse complement strand
GTTCCGTCGATCGGTTTCGATACATAGAGGTGCAGGAACTCAAGGACATCGAAGAAGTCGTCCTCACTGTAGAAGTTAGCCTTTTCATAGATCGGCCAAAGGCCAGTCTTTCGAATCGTAAGCAACATCTCTAGCTCAGGGTCGCGTACCTTTCCTGGTACTTCTCCAGCGTCTACGCATGTATAGCCAAATGCCTCGTGGAAGTAGCCGTCTTCGTGTAGTTGGTTGTAGAGACGAACGAACAGGGCAAGCGTGTCACGAAGGGGAAGACCCTTGAGATTTGGGTTCGTGCCTTTGCGAAGCGAGTAGAACTGACGCGACATGGTGTTTGTGAAGCCTAACGTGTTTTAACCAGGATAGACACGTCCACAGCCCAACAGAACCAGAAACGCATCTGTCCAGATATGTTTGTATCCACATTTGGACAGGTCAATTACGGCCGTCGGCCACTTGGACAACGATCCGGTCTGCCAACCCCATACTTTTGGCTTGCCCCAACGACATCATCCAGAGTTTGGCATTGGCGTTCCAGCCGCCACCTGCGGCCCGGATGGCTCTTGCCAGATCCCTTTCTCCCCACGCCACGCGCACTCCCACAAGAATGCTGTTCATTGTGGGGGCTTCTGCCACCACTATTTCCACTGTGGTCAGGCGCCGTTGACTTTGGGAGTCCACGCGATACCGCACGCAAACCAATTTATCGCCATAGTCAGCCGCCCAACGTCGTGCGCCTGGCGCATGAGGAAGCAGCTTCTTGATTACCCGCGTTTCGCCTCGTGGCGCAGAAACTTGACCCATGTGCGCTCCCTGCGTACTGAACTGTTCCGCGAGACTAGCGCGACTATGTGGTGGCGTCCATTCGGATTCTGCCGATCGGGTTGAACCTAGAAACCGCAGTTGACCGCTTGCCTCCGCAGGATAGAGGGCATGAACACTGACTTTTGTACCCACGACCACCTTCACCTGTTGGGTGACAGCGCTACGCACCCGATTGAGCCGCGCTGCGGCGCGCTGGCGGCGTTGCTTCTCGTTGCGGGCAAAGGCCCGCTGCCTCGGCGCGCCTTGCCAGCACCCCGCATCGCAGCCCACTCGGGCGCGTCCAACTGCGGTTTCTAGGTTGAAAGTTCGCGCGCCAGGTGATGGCGAGCAGCCGCCGGTCGCTCCTTCGGTCGACCTCCGGGCCGCGCATTCGAACAGCCGCCGACGCATGGATTGTTTTGCACGCGCGCCACCACACTTGCTAGCTCAAGCCGCCGGGGTGGCGCTGCGTAGCGACGTAAAGTGGGAATCTGTCGGCGCTAGCCGGCGAAGGGCGATTGGGCGCGGACACAAGCAGTCCAGTGGACAGTTTGCGCCTGGCGAGCGCCTGGCGAGCGCCTGGCGCGCAAGCAGCAGGCCTGAGCGCAGCAGTGCCACCCCGGCGGCTTGAGCCCGCCACCACAACATCCCAGCACACAAACAACCGCACCCGCCTCGCCGCAAACTCACAACACCCGCAACAGCCCCCGAAACCCCCGCGCCGCGTAATACGACTGCACGCCGTTGTGATAGACAAAAACTTTCTCGTAACGCCGGTCGCAGAACAACGCGCCACCCAGCGCACGAATGTTCGGCGGTGTGGCCACCCAGCTCGACGTCTTGGTGTCGAATTCCCCCAACTGCTGCAAGCTGCGGTACTGCTGCTCGTCCAGCAATTCCACGCCCATTGCGGCGGCGGCTTCCAGCACGCTGCCGGTGGGTTTGTTCTCTTTGCGTGCGTCCAGCGCTTCGCGGTCGAAGCACAGGCTTCTGCGCCCGGGTGGGCTTTCAGCTGAACAGTCGCAAAAGGTGATGCCGTGCCCGGCCTTGGGTGTCTTGTCGTGGCCGATCACATCCGGCTCGCCGCCCGTCATCTCCATCTGCTGCAGCGTCTTCAGCGCCGCCGGCTGCTGGATCAGCCTGGCCTCAACGTCAGCCCAGCTCAGCCCGGGATGTCGGTGCGGATGCTTGTCGAACCGTGTCTTCAATGCCTGCAGCAGCAGGTCTCGATCCTGGTCTTTCATGAGCGCAACTCTTCAAGGCTGATGGAAGGGGCCGATTTTGTTCACGGCTCCAATACGGCGCAACCCGCGTGAAGAATCGGCGGCTTCAATTGCCGAAGGCTGAAGGCGGTGCTGGCGCAGCAGCGCGCCTACACGTCGTGCGCGTAGACGATGAACCCGTGGTGTTTGGCCACCTTGTCATACAGCATGCGGCCCGCGACGTTGGTGTGGTGGGTCTGCCAGTACACCCGCTTGATGCCGCTGCCTTGCGCCGCGCCGTACACGGCCTGTATCAGCGCGCGGCCCACGCCCTGCCCTCTGGCTTCGGGGGTTGTGAAAAGGTCTTGCAGATAGGTTGTTAGCTCCAGCCGCGTGGTGCTGCGGTGGTGCAGGTAGTGCACCAGGCCCAGCAGCCTGCCGCCTTCGTGCGCCTGGGCCACGAAGGCGTGCACCGGTTCGGCGGGCTCGAAAAAGCGCTGCCAGGTGGCCTCAGTGATTCTGGGGTCCAGCGCTGTGGCACCCTCACGGCCGTAGAAGGCGTTGTAGCCGTCCCACAGCGGCAGCCAGGCGTCGAAGTCGGTTCTTTCGATGGGGCGAACGGCCAATGTGGGTTGCATGCGTGCTCTCGAATGGGGGCTGCCTGTGGTGCAGCCGCCAGTGTGTCACGCCACCCAGCTCGGCGCATTTGTCCAAAGCCGGGCGTACCCAATCCTTGGCGCGGTCGGGCCGGTAGGCGTGCATGTTGGCCTGGAACTGCACCATCTTGAAACCGTGGTCCTTCACGTAGCGCTCAATGGCATCAACCCCGTTTTTCACCCCGCAGCGCGGGTTGTAGACAAAACAACCGATGAAGCGGTCGGGGTGTTGCTGCGTCAACTTCAGCGTGTAGGCGGTGTAGGCGTCGATGGACTGCATACCGCTCAGGTCACCATCGGTCCAGGTGTAGATGGTGTTGCCCTGCGGCGGCTGGATGAAAGCCTTGTCGATGCGGCAGGGTTTGCCGTTCACCCAGTAAGGGCCGTCCATCATCTTCAGCAAACGGTCGCCTGTGAAGGGGTCGCCGTCGTGGTGCCAGGCAAGGTCGACGACCTCGGTGGGGTAGCAGCTGATGTCGATGATCACGGCGAGGCGCTCCTGGGTCCGAAGATGTTGGTCACCCGGGCCTGGCGATCACCTCGCTGGGCCCGCGTGAGCAATCTCCCGCCATGTTCAAACAGGCCTTGCACCTGTTTGCGGCTGACCGCTTCTACTCACCGAAGGCTTGGTTCTACGCGACGACGCGCTGGCTTGTCAACGGTGGTTTCATAGGGCGCCAGCATGGTGCACAGCGTCAGTTTGGTGCTCGGCGTTCAACATCAAACCGCCTTGGTGCCGTGGCGCGGGCTACGCCAGCATTTAAGCGGCATGGCTTTGTTGGGCGCCGTGGCCAAGCGCCCCTGACCGATAGCAGGCCGCCAATGGCGGACAGCCAAAGTGCTTCGGTCAGACTCGACCCGGGGCACCGCGTTACCAGATGAAGCTGCGCAATTCGCCCCCGTTCAAGTAGTAGATGTGGGTGTCGATCTGCAGACTGCGGTCCCAGCCCACCCCCTGACGTCCTGGCAACTGCCGTGCTGCACCCAGCATGGGCAGGGCCTGCAAACGGCCTGCGGTGGTGTCGATCTCGTAGCGCAGCAACCCGGCCTCCCACTCGACGTAGTTGGCGTCAACCAACAACGTGGGCAAGGCCACGCGCGCGATGTGGCCCACCTGCAGAAAGTTCAAGCCGTGACGCGAAGCATTCAGGGCGGTCTGGCTGGCAGGCCCACCCAGGCTCTGCGTGGCCAACAGACTGGGTGACGCCATGTTCTGGACGTTGAACAAGGCCACTTGCAAGCCCGTGATGCGACCGGCGTTGTCAGCACTGCGGCCCACGCCCAGCAGCAGTCCCCCTTGCAGCGGAAACAGGTGCTCGCTGAAACCCGCGAGTTCCAGCTCACCAGCCACCTTCGGGTCGGTCGCGTTGGCCAGGTCCAGCACATACAGCGGGTCGGTGCGGCGGAAGGTGACAACGTAGGCCCGTTCACCGGCAAAGCGCACGCCGTAGACCTGCTCGTTGGGTTTGCCCAGGGTCGCAGGGCGTGTGCTGTTGGGCAACGTGGCCACCGCCGTCAGCCCCGCTGTGCCCGAGGCTTCACGCAGCACCGTCAGCCTGGCCGGTGATGGCGTTTTGCCGCTGCTCGCGTCATTCACGCTCATCCAGCCGAACGCACCGGTGAAGGTCAGCACACGCAGGTCGCCGTTGTGTTCACTCATGCGAAGTGGCATCTGCTCAGGGTCCCAGCCGAGATGCCCTTCCACCGCGGCGCTGCCACGGTAGTCCACCGTTGAACCCTGCAAAGCGAACTTGTGGATGTCGGTTTTGATCTCGTTGGGCAGCACCGCCAGCCGCAAGCCCAGCGGGCCGGTCGTCACCCACCGCGTGGTGGCCAGATACAGCTGGGAGGTGCTCATGTACAGCGCCTCGGCGCCGCCCACAAAGCAGCGGCTGGTGGCAGGCAGGGTGGGTGTGGCCAGGTCAACGACGGTGATGGTGGTCAGTTCAACCGTGCTGGACGCGTTGTCTTTCTGCACCCAGCAATCGGTATCAGCCAGCAAGGGCTGCGCCGCGCCGCCATGGCGGCGGATGCGCGGCAAGAATTGCGCGGCCGTGGTGCGGGTGATGGCGGCTTCGCGCTCGGCCGGGCTGGCGGTAACAGGCAGAAAGTCCAGCGGCGTTACGGGTGAATGACTGCTAATGAGGTAGAGGCGATTGCCGATGCGGCGGCTGTCGAGCAGCCGCCCTTCGATGTGCAGCCGTTCGGTGGCGGTGGCCGTACCGTCGCTGGCCAAGGCAAAACCGCGCACTTCAAAACCCATGCGGTAGGCCACGGGCGGCCTGAACAGTGTGCTGCATTCAGCAGCGCACAGATCGTTCAAGGTAAGCAGGTCCCAGCGGCTTGACAGCGCCACCAGCGTGTGGCCCCCTTCGCTGAACATCAGGCCTTTGGGGGTCTGTGCACTGCCCTCGCTGGACAAAGTAAACGCTTGCAAGCCCTGGGCCACGCCGTCGGCGTCACGGCGGTAAACGCGCAGCTTCAGCGCACCACCGGCGTCGGGTTGCAGGGTGTAGAGCTGCTGCCCTTTGCTGAGCAGCAAGTCGGCTTCGTCCACGCCCGCTTCTTGCAGCAAGGTGCCTGATCGCGCCTGCGCATCACCACCCGCGGTAGCAGCAGCCGGCGCAGTCTGAACCAGTGAAGACGCGCCCGTCAGCGCCAGCTCAAAAGGAACCGTGCTGGGTGCGGCAGCCAGGCGTTTGCGCAGCGCACCCTGCATGAAACTGGTCAGCTCACCGGGCTGCGAAACGGCCAGGGCCTGCGGGGCAGCGGGTCCTTGGGGTGCAGGCACCGCATCGCCAGAGCCGCCGCAAGCCTGCAGCAGCAACAGCAGCAGCATCAGCAAAGCAGCCTGGGTGACCTGCACAGGCGTGGCTGCCAGGACCCGTTGGGAATTTGGGATGGCCACAAGCATGGGGTTCTCCAGGGGCCGGCGCGCGGCTGAAGCAGGGTTGTCAAGGTTCGATCGGTGTGGGATAATTTCCCACAAAATGGACACGCTGTCAAATTAGCTTGTGCAAAACAGACGATGACTTCGCAGCCCACCCTTGTGCTGGACCGTGTGCTGCGCGTGTTGCAACCCCTGGTGCGGCTGCTCGTTCGCAACGGCGTTACCTACACGGTGCTGGCAGCCGCGCTGAAGCGGTTGTTTCTGCAGGCCGCGCAACAAGAGTTGAAAACGCGGGGCATGGCCGATACCGACAGCGCCATCACCCTGCTGTGCGGTGTGCACCGGCGCGACGTGCGGCTGCTGCTGCGCGGCACCCCGCAACCGGCCGAGCCTGGAAGCCTGGATGCGGCCGACAGCGCGCTAGCCCGCCAGCCCGAGCTGCTGCCCTTGGGCCTGGTGGCGCAGGTGGTGGCGCGCTGGATGAACGATGTCGACTGCACAGACGCCACGGGCCAGCCGCGTGTGCTGCCCCCCAAAGACAGCGCCACCGGCCCCGGCCTTGAAACGCTGGTGGCGCGCATCAGCAGCGATGTGCGCGCACGCGCCGTGCGTGACGAGCTGGTTCGTTTGGGGGTGGCAGCCGAAACCCAGCAAGGCCTGCAGCTCACCAGCGCTGGCTTCGCACCGCGCCAGGGCTTTGCAGAACTGGCCGATCTCTTTGCCGACAACCTGAGCGACCACGCCGCCGCCGCAGTCGCCAACTTGCAGGGCGAAGCCAATTTCCTGGAGCAAGCGGTGTTTGTCGACCAGATCAGCGAGGCCTCGGTTCAGCAGTTGCAACAGGCCGCCGTGCTGGCCTGGAAACAGGCTTTCAAGAGCGTGATGAGCCAGGCGCAAACCCGCTTCGACGCTGATGCACGGCTGCCCGACGCGAACCAACGCAACCACCGTGCCCGCATCGGCATTTACTTTTACGGCGCTGCCGAGGACCGTCTGTCATGAACCTTTGCAACCGTTGGGCAATGAGGCAGGGGACCGTGCCGCGTGCTTGGGCCGTGTGCCTCGCCATCGCAGGCTTGCTACTGGCGGGCTGCGGCCCAGGCGTGGGCGGCACTGGCACTGGCGCCGAGCCACCCTTGGCCAGCTTTGGCGCCAGTCCGGCGTCTTTGTGCAGCAGCTCACTGTCTACCGCCGTGGCCTGTTCCAGCAGCGGCAGCATCTTGGCGCCCGGCGTCGGTGCGGTGGCCACTGCCGACCGGTGGAGTGCCGAAGGCGTGCGGCTGGTGATCACGGGCAACAGGGCTGAGCTGACTTTGGGCTGCCCGATTCAACGGTTCAACGGTGACTGGGGTACGGTGGGTGGCGCCCCACCGCGCTATTACGGCGAACTCAGCACGGCCAGCGGCAGCGTGTTGGCTCAACTGGAGATGACGGCAGAAAACGGCAGCCTACGCCTGCGCTTGCTGGATGCGCAGGGCCAGTTGTTGCAAGGCCCTTGGTTGCTGTTGCCCAGCTCCGGCAGCGGCGCGCCGCTGGCCTGTTGAGGCTGGTGAGCGCGACCAAGAATGGGCGGGTGCACCGCGCACGGGCAAACGCACCAGGCGGGTGGTGTTTAGCACGTGTGTCAGGCCGACATCACCAGCAACCGCCAACCCCCAGCCAACGTCTTGCGCGCGCAGGCAGAACCTGGGCTCACGCCAATCAGCCCTGGGCAAACCGCATTCACGTGCAGGTTGTGTGCTGCCAGTTCGCAGACCCGCATCTTGGTGCGGTTGATCGCCGCCGCCTTCGACGCCGGCGTGCCATGGCAGACGCGACGCAGGCCTTGACGGCGGTTGAATCGGTCACGTCCAGGGCCACGACCAGGCAGCGCTCAGTGCCAAGGGCCGCAGCAAGTTTTACCAGGGACTGTGTGTGACCGTCCACCAAGACCAGGCACGCCCCTTGCGCGGCAAACAGTTCGGCGGTGGCCTTGCCGATACCCGACGCGCAGCCGGTGATCAGGACTTCACTGCTTGGGCAAGCCCACCGACTTGGCAATTGCGGTGTACGTCACCACCTCCCTCAGGTAGTCGTCATGCGCTTGTTTCAGCGTCATCGGCAGTGACAAGACCGAACCCGACTGCTCCAGCGTGGTTTTGACATCAAGCTTGGCCAAGGCGGCGAAGGCGTGTTTGCTCAGCACTTCGGCCACCGCTTCGGGCACCTGGTTGCTGACGTGCAACCCCGCCCAGACGCTGAACGCAAAGCCCTCAAAGCCCTTGGTCGCCGACGCCAACGGCACTTTCGGGAAACGGCGGTTGGGGGTGTCGCCCAGGAAAGCCAAGGACTTGATCCTGTCGCCCTCCAGGAACCCTGCAAACGCCCCCGCCACAGGAATAAAGGCAAAGTCAATCGTGGTGCCGCCGACCAGGTCGTTCAGGCATTGCGGAAAACCGCTGTAGGGTACGTGCACCGAAGTCACGCCGGCGATGGTGTTGAACTTCTCAGCAACCAGGTGGTACAGCGAGCCGTTACCGGGTGAGCAATAACTGAGCGGCTTGCCCGAACCCGACTTCATCAGCGCCACCAGCTCGGCCATGTTGGACACAGGCAGGTCTTTGCGCGTCACCAGCATGAGTCCGGTGCGGCCCACGATGATGATCGTGCGCGTGTCGTCGGCTTTGTACTGCGCGGAATTGAAGAGCAGCGGCGACAGGATCAGCGCTTCCGGCGACGACACCAGCAAGGTGTAGCCATCGGCTGGCGCCCTCATCACCTTGTTGGTGCCCAGCGTGCCACTGGCGCCGGGGTTGTTTTCGATGATGATGTGCTGACCCAGGCTCGTTGACATTTCCTTGGCTATCACGCGCCCGACAAAATCGGCTGCGCCGCCTGCGGGCCAGGGCACCACCATGGTCAGTGGTTTGTTTGGAAAAGGCTGGGCCTGTGCTGCGGCGCCAAAGAGGCTCAGCGCGGCAAGGCCGAGCGTGGTGACAAGGGCGGAAAGTTGTCGGAATTTCAAACTGCTATCTCCTGCTGAAGAAGTGCCGAACGCTGAGGTCTGGCGGGGCTGGTCAAAACGCCTGCTCGGTTGAAAACAGCTCTGGGTATTCATCAGGTCGGCCGCCTTCTCGGCGATCATGATGCTGGGCGCATTGATGTTGCAGCAAACAGGGTCGGCAAGACGGAAGCGTCCACCACGCGCAGGCGCTGCACGCCACGCACACGCAGCACAGTGTCCAGCACCGAATCGGCATCCGTTCCCAGCCGGCAGGTGCCCACCGGGTGGCAGATGAACTGCCGCCCATCACCTTGCGGCGCGGCTGGTAGCCGCGGCGTCCATTCAGACCCGGCTGCAGCACGGTCTCAAAGGCCCAGTTCATGCGCTGCGTGGGCACGGTGCCGACCAGCCCGGCGGGGATGCTGACCCAGCCGCTGGCATCGCTGCAACCCGCCTCGATCAGCGCCACCCGAACGGCTGGGTTGTCGCTCAAGCGGGCAGACATCACGCAGCCGGCCGCACCGGCACCCACCACGACGCAGTCGAAGCTGTTGTTGATCATGGCGCCCGATGGTCACGGTGGGCGCAAACAGCCCAGGCTGCGCCAAGGGCAGTGACTTGCCCAGCCCGGCATCCACCTGGGAGTCACGGCCCTTGGCCAGCGTATGGCCAAACTGGAACTGCGAACGCCGCGCCATGGCCACGCCGGCCCTCAGGTTTTCGGCCACCGCGTGGTGCATGAAACCCGCCGGCGCCACGATCTGCACTCGCCCGTGCGTCGATGTCTTACTGCGTCGCCAGCCCCTTGACGCCACCAGACGGCGGCGAACTCAAACAGGCCGTGATGGCGGTTCAGCCGCGCCTGACGCCACTGGCTGGGGTTGACGGTGGGACCGGGCTCTTCGTTGTCGAGAAAGGCGTACTCGCGCTGGCTCCAGACCACGCTACCGTTGGCGCGTAGCACCTTGCCGTGGTCGACAGTGCCGATGAAACCCCGCCAATCCTGATCTGGCATACGCACCGCGCTGCGCAACACCGGGCATGCCGTTTCAGCCCTTGCATGCGGCCACGCCTTGGGCCGCAGGACCGCAGTTCCACGCGTGCCTGAACGACTTGGCGGCTGAAGTTGCACAGGCCTGACGGCCGCGGCCACGCAGCGGGGTTTGCGTCGTGGCCAAGTGATCATCAGGCAGGGGCAAACCCAAAGCACGGTGGTGATCTGCCAAGGCTTCGGTGTTGACCGATGTGATCGAGTGCTTGACGGCCGAGGGCCGATTGATGGCATTGCAACAGGCATGAAACTCGCCGAGGCATCCTGGGCGCCACTGTCCGCAATCCCAAGGCCAGGAGGCGACCCATTCAGCAGCGAGCTGGCCTGGGGCTTTGCCCCTTGAATCAAACCTGGAACCCTACAAAGCCAAACGGGTCAGCCCCCACAGAGAGCTGACCCGTTGATTTAAATGGTCGGGGCGGCGGGATTCGAACTCGCGACCCTCTGGTCCCAAACCAGATGCGCTACCAGGCTGCGCTACGCCCCGAAAAACGCATTGTAGCTGGTGGATCTACGACCACACCGGTGCGCACAAAGTTTGGCCGCAAACCCAGCTTTTCTTCACGCCGGCTGTGCAGAGTCACCGGCGCCGGTACCCGCAGGTGACGGCAGTTGCAGCGTGCGCGCCACAGCCAGGCACTGCTGGATGTGCTGTTCGCAAACGAACTTCAAGGCGGTGAAGGTCAACACGGCCGACACCGCCTGCCCGGCCAAGGGCACGTACTTGGCAGCCTGCTGCGCCGTCAAACGCACCCCCACCAACTTCACCACGCGCAGCACCAATTCGCGTGTCACGATCTTGCCCACCAGCAAACCACCCGCCGCACTGATGGCTTTGTAAACAACCAGCCTGCGGTCAGGCGCCAACTGTTCGATTTGCGCGGGTGAAAGACCAAATTCAGCGTTGATCTTGGGCAACAGCCGCATCAGCAAACCGACGTCGGCCACCCAATCGATGCCGGGCAGCGGCACCACGGAAACGCCCGCTGCCAAAGCAGCGCTGCGTGTCACCTGCTTGCGGCAGCGTGCGGCCACGGCTTGCAGGTCACCCACGCCGCGGCTGTGGTGCGTGGGCGCATCCAGCACCTCCCACGTGGTGGCGGTGCTGGCTTGTGATGGCCGGTTGGGCCCCGTGTTTGTATCTGTCTGTGTGTTGCCGTGCAGGCTGTGGGCAGTCATTGATGGTCCCGTTGCGCCGTGCTGGGTTTGGACGCTGTAACAGCAGCATAGCGTGCAGGGGCGATGCCCACCTGATTCGTGGGGGGTCGCTACCCAGGCCCTTGCCCAGCGCCCGCTGTGCGCCTACGCTGTCTGTTGCACCTGGGGACGAGGCTGGCGGTACTGCTTGCGCAGGTTGCAAAAAACCCAACCACCACCAGGAGCGCCCTATGACCACCCGAATTTGTTTGACTGCCGCCACCGCCGCCGCAGTCCTCTGCGCAAGCACCGCAGCCATGGCAACACCCACGGCCATCTTGTTTGAAGGGGCGGGCGCCAATGCGGCCGCGATCACTCCGGTGCGTGACGCCTTCAGGTCAGCCATTGGCGGCGGCGTGGTGGCTGGCGCCAACGGCTCTTTTGGTGGTGTGCGCCGCGAAATCAACTGGGACGGCGTGCCCGATATCCGTTCCGACCCCAACTTGTTGCCCGCCAACTTTTTCAATGTGAATTCACCCCGTGGGGTGGTTTTCAGCACGCCCGGCAGCGGATTTCTGGTCAGCTCAAACGCTGGTACGGGGGCACCCGTGCTGTTTGGTTTTCCAGCCGAATTCGCAACTTTCAGTGCACAACGCCTGTTCACCGCCGTGAACAGCAACATCACCGACGTGAGCTTTTTTGTTGCCGGCACCGCCACAGCCGCTACCACCAGCGCTTTCGGGTCGATCTTCACTGACGTTGAAGTGGCTGGCAGCACCCAGATGGAATTTTTTGATGAAACCGGTGCGCTGTTTCTGACCCGCAGCGTGCAGCTTTCGGGCAATCAGGGTTTGTCGTTCCTGGGCGCGCAGGTCAGTGGCGGGTCCATCAGCCGTGTGCGCATCACATCGGGCCTGAACACCATTGCCGCCAACGGCCAACTGCGCAACCCCAATGATGATGTGGTGGTGATGGACGACTTTATCTACGCCGAAGCGGTGGCTGCGGTGCCTGAACCATCCAGCCTGGCGTTGGCCGGCTTGGCCATCGCAGGCTTGGTGGTGCAGGGCCGGCGCCGCAACCCGGCGGGCTGAACACCGCGCTCAGCGCTGCTTCAATGCCGCTTCACGCAGCGCCGCCAGCGTGGTGCGGCTGGTGCTGACGTTGGCGTCCAGCTTCACGTGGATCAGTGTGGGGCCGTCAGCCGCGGCAGCGCGTTCGGCGGCGGCCACAAACGCGGCGGTGTTGTCCACCGTTTCAGCGCGCCAGCCGTAGGCACGCGCCAGCGCTGCGAAGTCAGGGTTGTAGAGGTCGCTGCCACTGACCCGGCCCGGGTATTCACGCTCTTGGTGCATGCGGATGGTGCCGTAGGTGCCGTTGTCCACCACCACGCTGATCAATTTCCTGGCGCCGTAGCCGGTGGCGGTGGCCAGTTCTTGCCCCGTCATCAGGAAGTCGCCGTCACCGGCGATGTTGACCACCCAGCGCTCGGGGTACAGCAGCGCAGCAGCCACCGCGGCAGGCACGCCGTAGCCCATGGCGCCCGATGTGGGCGCCAGTTGTGTGCGGCCGTGGTGCTGCAAGCCGGGCAGGCGGCCGTAGCGGTGCAGCCAACCGGCGAAGTTGCCGGCACCGTTGGTGTAGACGGTGCTTTCAGGCAGCAGCAGCTGCAAAGTCTTGATGGCCACCGCCAGGTCCATCGGCTGCACGGGCGGCGCCACCAGGTTCGCCTCGTACTCGGCACCCGCAGCCAGCGCGCTGGATTGCCAAGTCACGCTGACGGGTGCGGTCAAGGCTTCCAGCGCCTTGGCTGCCACGGCCATGCTGGACTGCAACATCAAGTCGGCGCTGTAGACGCGGCCCAGTTCTTCAGCGCCGGCGTGGATGTGCACCAGCTTTTGTTGCGGCCGCGGGGC
>JANNMQ010000269.1:0-3418 GCA_031398045.1 Rubrivivax sp. | reverse complement strand
GTAGGCGCAGGCGAATGACGTTCAGGCGGTGAAACAGGTCTTCACGGAAAGCGCCCAGCCGCACCCGTTCTTCCAGGTCCTGGTGCGTGGCGGCGATCACACGCACCTGGCTTTTCAGCGGCTGGTGGCCGCCCACGCGGTAAAACTGGCCGTCAGACAACACCCGCAGCAAACGCGTCTGCAGGTCAAAAGGCATGTCGCCAATTTCGTCCAGAAACAGCGTGCCACCGTCGGCCTGCTCAAAGCGGCCGCGGCGTGTGGTCTGCGCGCCCGTGAAGGCACCCCGTTCATGACCGAACAGTTCACTTTCCAGCAGGTCCTTGGGAATGGCGGCGGTGTTGATGGCCACAAAAGGCCCACCCGCACGCGGGCTGTGTTTGTGCAGCGCACGCGCCACCAGTTCTTTGCCGGTGCCGCTTTCACCCGTCACCATCACCGTCACATTGCTTTGGCTCAGGCGGCCGATGGCCCGAAACACATCTTGCATGGCGCTGGCCTGGCCCAGCATCTCGGGCGCTTCCACCTGCCCGGTTTCGGCCACCTCTTCACGCTGGCTTTCCTGCACCGCACGGCGCACTAATTCCACCGCTTTGTTCACATCAAAGGGTTTGGGCAGGTATTCAAAAGCGCCACCTTGCAGCGCTGACACGGCGCTGTCCAGGTCTGAATACGCGGTCATGATGATGACCGGCAGGCCGGGGTAGCGGCGTTTCACTTCCGCCAGCAGGTCGATGCCATTGCCGCCGGGCATGCGGATGTCGCTCACCAGCACCTGGGGCATTTCGTCAGCCAGCGCCGCCAGCACGTCGCGCGGGTTGGCGAAGCTGCGCACTTCAAAGTGCTCACGCGTCAGCGCCTTTTCAAGCACAAAGCGGATCGCGTGATCGTCGTCGACGACCCAGATGGGTTTCATGCGGGCTTATCCGTTCTTCATCAAAGCAGAGGAATCCAGATCTTGAACAAAGTGCGCCCCGGTGTGCTGTCACATTCAATCGTGCCCTGATGCTGTTGCACGAAGGTCTGCGCCAGTGTCAAGCCGAGCCCTGAACCACCGTCTCGCCCCGTCACCAGGGGTTGGAAGATGCTTTCACGGATGTTCTCGGGTATGCCGGGGCCGTTGTCTTCGATATGCAATTCCAATGCCAGGCGAAAACGCTGGCGGCCAAAGGTGGCTTGACGCGCCACCCGCGTGCGCAACACCAGGCGCGCATCGCCATCGGCCATGCGCTCGGCCAGTGCTTGTGCTGCGTTATGCACGATGTTCAACACCGCCTGGATCAGCTGTTCGCTGTCGCCGCGAAATTCAGGGATGCTGACGTCGTAGTCGCGCACCACCGCCAGGCCACGCGGAAATTCGGCCAGGATTAGCGAACGCACACGTTCACACACCTCATGGATGTTGACATCGGCCACCACCTGCGGGCGCCGGTGCGGTGCCAGCAGGCGGTCCACCAGTGCTTGCAGGCGGTCGGCCTCCTGGATGATGACGCGCGTGTATTCGGTCAGTTCGCGTGACTCGATCTCCATTTCAAGCAGCTGCGCGGCTCCGCGTATGCCACCCAGTGGGTTCTTGATCTCGTGCGCCAGGTTGCGCACCAGTTCTTTGTTCGCTTGCGCCAGGCCGTGCACGCGCTCTTCGCGGTCCAGCCGGGTCTGCTGTTCGATCTCGATCATCTCCAGCATCAAGCGGCCGGGCCACTCGGTCTGGCTGACGATGACGTGCACCGCCAGCGGCTCGCCCAAGCCCGTGCCGTGGTGGTGGCCCGAGCGCTGCAACTGGGCGTCAAAGCGGCTGCTGGCGACCCGGTTGCTGCTCACCAGGTGCAGCGTTTCTTGCAGCCGTTCAGACTGTGCCAACCAGTCGGTGACGCTGCTGCGCTGCAGGTTGCGGCGCGACACGCCCAGCGTATTTTCAAGCGCCGAATTGGCCATCAGGCAGTGGCCCTGTGCATCCACCAGGGCCACCATGGTGGCCAGCTGGTCGAAGGCATCAAAACCGGCGCGTTCCAAGCCCGGGTCGTGGCCCAGCTCAGCGCCGGGTTTCACGGTGGCAGTTTGCCCATTTCGCGCTTCAGGGCCGCCACATCGGCTTCTTTGCGCGCCACGGCAGCCTTCAAATCGGCCACACGCTCTTGGTACTTGGCGAAGTTGCGCTCATCACCGCGGCGCTCGGGTTCGCCACCGTTGTAGTCCTTCAGCAATGCGGCCAGGCGGTCCTCTTCGCGCTTCAATTCTTCGGACAAGATGCGCCGGGCGTCGGTATCGCGCGCACGCTGGGCAGCGGGGTCAACGCGGCTTTCGCCCGGCCGTGCAGTTGAAGCCACCGACGGCGCCCCCGCCACTGCGCCCGAAGCCCCGGCCACAGGCAGACGAGGCCGCACAGGCACTTGCACAATGGTGATGGCCGCACCTTCAATGGTGCGACAACCCTGGTCTTTGGCTTCTTGCGCAGAAAGCCCGTCGGTGTACAGCACGGGCGGCCCGGGGCAGCGGTACACCGGTTTAGTGGTTGTAGAGCTGTCCTGTGCCGCCGCACTGCCCGCCAGGCAGAACGCGACCAAGAACGCTGCCGATAGCGCAGCGTGGGTTGTGTAAGCAAACATAGCCCACATTGTGGCCCAGCCGTCCTGCAAACAAAGCGTGGATAAAAGTACCCAGAGCAGGGCCTGTAAAAACAAGAGGAGCAAACCCTTGCAGGCTTGCTCCTCTGGCGTTGCGCAGGGCCGCGCAACTTGCGCAGCCGTGAACGCTGCTGGCGCTCAGAGTGAGTAGTACATGTCAAATTCGACCGGGTGCGTGGCCATGCGGAAGCGGGTCACTTCCTGCATCTTCAGGTCGATGTAGGCATCGATGTAGGCGTCGGTGAAAACACCGCCCTTGGTCAAGAAACCACGGCCTTTGTCCAGATACTCAAGCGCTTGTTCAAGGCTGGCGCAGACGGTCGGGATCTTTGCGTCTTCTTCAGGCGGCAGGTGGTACAGGTCCTTGGTGGCCGCTTCGCCGGGGTGGATCTTGTTTTCCACACCGTCCAGGCCCGCCATCAACAGCGCGCTGAAGCCCAGGTAGGGGTTCATCAGCGGGTCGGGGAAACGCGCTTCAACGCGGCGGCCCTTGGGGTTGGCCACGTAGGGGATGCGAATGCTTGCTGAACGATTTTTGGCCGAGTAGGCCAGCTTCACCGGCGCTTCAAAACCAGGCACCAGGCGCTTGTAGCTGTTGGTGCCGGGGTTGGTGATGGCGTTCAGCGCCCGTGCGTGTTTGATGATGCCGCCGATGTAGTACAGCGCAAAGTCCGACAGGCCGGCGTAGCCGTCACCGGCAAACAGGTTGACACCGTCTTTCCACACACTCTGGTGCACGTGCATGCCGCTGCCGTTGTCGCCGACGATGGGCTTGGGCATGAAGGTGGCAGTTTTGC
>JANNMQ010000204.1:0-5723 GCA_031398045.1 Rubrivivax sp. | reverse complement strand
GGCAGTTGCGCCAGCCGCTGGCGGCTGGTGACGGCCAGCGCCTTCAGCTTGCCCGCCGCCACCAGGGCGCGCACATTGCCGGCGGCGGCAAACATCAGCGGCACGTTGCCAGCCACCACGTCGGCCACGGCCGGTGCGGTGCCGCGGTAGGGGATGTTGACGATGTACACGCCCGAGCGCAGCTTGAAAGCTTCACCGGCCAGGTGCAGCGAAGAGCCGATGCCGCCGATGGCGAAGTTCAGCTGGCCCGGCCGCGGCTTGGCGTGGTTGATCAGTTCACGCACGTTGTTGTAGGGCTGCGCCGGGTGCGCCACCAGCACCGAAGGCGACGTGGCCACCATCGTCAACGGCGTGAAATCGGCCACCGGGTCAAAAGGCAGCTTGGGGTAAAGCGTGGCGCTGATGGTGTGGCTGGTGAGGCTGAGCAGCAGCGTGTTGCCATCGGGCGCGGCCTTGGCCACCGCATCGGCGGCCAGGTTGCCACCGGCACCAGATTTGTTGTCCACGATCACCGTGCGGCCCAGCAGCGGCCCCATCTCACGCGCCAGTTCGCGCGCCAGCGTGTCGGTGCTGCCACCGGGCGGCGCACCCACCAAGATGCGCAGCGGCGGCGCGTTTTGTGCCCACAGCACCGGTGCCCAGAGTGCCAGTGCAGCAGCGCCCAGCCGCTGCACCAACTGCCGGCGTGGCGGCGTTTTCATCATGGTTTCCATTTCCGTCACCCCAGTCCCAGGTAAGCGCGGCGCAATTCGTCGCTGGCCAGCAATTCGGCGGGTGCACCTTCAAAGCGTAGGCTGCCGTTTTCCAGCACATAAGCGCGCTGCGCAATGGCCAGCGACTGCGCCACGTTTTGTTCCACCAGCAGCACCGCCAGCCCGTCGGCATGCAGCTGGGCTATCAAGGCAAACAGCTCTTCCACCAGCAACGGCGACAGGCCCAGCGACGGCTCGTCCAGTATCAGCAGCCGCGGTTCGGCCATCAAGCCGCGGCCAATGGCCAGCATCTGCTGTTCACCGCCGCTCAGCGTGCCAGCGGCCTGCTTCAACCTTTCCTGCAGGCGCGGAAAGATGCCCAGCACACGCTGCAAGTTGGCGGCGCGCCGCAAGCGGGCGCGCGTGAAAGAGCCCAGTTCCAGGTTTTCCAGCACCGTGAGGTTGGGGAACACCTTGCGCCCTTCGGGCACGTGGATCAAGCCGGCCTGCACCACCTGCCGGTAATGCACGTGGGTGATGTCCTGGCCGTCAAAAGTGACACTGCCACCCGTGGCCGGCACGACGGCGCTGATGGTGTTGTTCAAGGTGCTTTTGCCGGCACCATTGCTGCCCAGCAGCGCCACGATCTCACCCGGCTGCACGCAAAGGCTGACACCGCGCAGCACCTCCACGCGGCCGTAGCCGCTGCGCAGCTGGTCCACCTGCAGCAGCGGCATGGTCATGGTGTCGCTCCTGCAGATGCAGCGTGCACGGCACGCAGACGCGCGGCGGTGCCGTGGCCCAGATAGGCCTCCACCACCGCCTCGTCGTGCGTCACCTGGGCCGGCGTGCCCGCGGCGATCAACTGCCCCTGCGCCAGTACCCACACATGCTGCGCCAGGTTCATCACCGCCTGCATCACATGTTCAATCATCAAGACGGTGATGCCGCTGCTGTTGATGCCACGCACGACCGGAATCATCTCTTCAATCTCTTGCGGGTTCAGCCCGGCCAGCACCTCGTCCAGCAGCAGCAACTTCGGCTGCGTGGCCAGCGCACGCGCCAGTTCCAGCCGCTTACGGCCGGCCACGGTCAGGTCGCCGGCGGGTTTGTGCAACTGCGGCTGCAGGCCCACCCGCTGCGCCACGGCTTCGGCCAGCGCCAGCGCGTTTTTGCGCTTGGGCTCGTGCAGGTGCGCACCGACGGCAATGTTTTCCAGCACCGTTTGTGCGGCAAAGGGCTGCACGATCTGAAAGGTGCGCGTCATGCCGGCGGCGGCGTTGAGGTGCGGCGGCTGCCCCGTGATGTCGCGGCCGTTGAAGTGCACACGCCCGGCATCAGGTTTCAGGAAGCCGGACATCAGCGCAAACAGAGTAGTCTTTCCGGCGCCGTTGGGGCCGATCAGCGCCGTCAGCGTGCCCGGCATCACCTGCAGGCTGACGTTTTGCACCGCGCGCAGGCCGCCAAAGGCGATGCAGACGCTGTCGAGTTTCAGCAGCGGCTCAGCCATCTTCAGCCGCGGCCCTTGAACGCGTCTCGAACGCTGCGGCCGATGCCCGAGAGGCCCCGAGGCAGCACCATCACGATCAGCACCAGCACGCTGCCGTAGATCACCATGTTCAGCCCTGGCAGGTTGCCAAACAGGTTGCGCGTCAGTTCGGCCAGCAGGTGCAGCACCACCGCGCCCAGCACCGGCCCCCACAACGTACCCATGCCGCCGACGATAGCGCCCACCAGCGCTTCCACCGACGTGGCCGGGCCAAAGGCGATGGCCGGGTCGATGTACTGGAACACCTGCACGTAGAAG
The DNA here is from genome assembly GCA_031398045.1 of Rubrivivax sp. Classification (GTDB taxonomy): domain Bacteria; phylum Pseudomonadota; class Gammaproteobacteria; order Burkholderiales; family Burkholderiaceae_C; genus Rubrivivax. The sequence continues at coordinate 3,224 of JANNMQ010000204.1, read as the reverse complement.
GCACCGCCCGCGCCCATGAAGCCACCCGACCACACGATGGCGCGCAGCTTCACTGCAAAAGGGTTGACGCCCACCGCGCGTGCCGCGTCTTCGTTGTCGCGCACGGCCTGCAGCTGCGCACCCAGGCGCGAATGTCGCAGCCACGCGGTGACCAACAGTGCAGCCACCACCAGCGCCAGCGCCAAGCCGATGTAACCCTTGCGTGAGCCGAACTGCAGGTTGGCCAACGACTCGTTCAGCGGCAGCATCAGCCCCACACCACCGCCGGTGAAAGGCACCGACACTGCCAGCACCCGAAACACCTCGGCAAAGGCCAGTGTGACGAGCGCGAAGTAACTGCCTTTCAGGCCGTAGCGAAAGCTCAAGGCGCCAACACCGGCCGCCACCGCGCCAGCGGCCGCCACCGCCAGTGCCAACGCCAACCAGGCGTTGACACCACCCTGCAACTGCGCCATGGCCTGCACATAAGCACCCGTGCCAAAAAACAGCGCGTGGCCAAACGAAAACTGTCCGCCGTACCCGCCCAGGATGTTCCAGGCCTGCGACAGCAGCGTGGCATACAGCGCCATCATGATGAAAGTCAGCCACACGCCCGAGTTCAAAACCAACGTCAGCACCAGCACTGTCACCGCAAACAGCGCGATGCCGGCCAGGTCGCGCGCCAGGGTGTGGGGCTTCATGCTTTGGCGCCGAAAAAACCTTGGGGCCTGAACAGCAGCACAGCGATGAACAGCGCAAAGATGCCCAGCTGCCCCAACGATTCACCCCACAGCAAACCACCGATCGATTCAACCACGCCCACCAGCAGCCCGCCCAGCAGCGCGCCGGCAAAACTGCCCATACCGCCCAGCACCACGATGGTGAAGGCCACCAGCACAAAACCACCACCCACCTGGGGGTTGACGTAGTAGGCGGGCAGCAAAAAACACGCCGCCGCACCCAGGCAGGCCAGACCGATGCCGAAGCTCATCGCGTAGACATGTTCGACGTTGATGCCCATCAGCTTGGCACCGTGTTTTTCTTTCGCCACCGCACGGATGGCGCGGCCCAGGTCGGTGCGGTTCACCACCAGCAGCAGCAACGCCGACGCCACCAGTGCACCGGCAAAGGCCACCAGCTTGGGCAGGGCGATAAAGGCCGGGCCCAGCTGCACCGTGCTCAGCGTGTAGGCCGTTTCGATGCTGCGCGTGTCGCTCTTGAAAAGCATCAGCGCCGCGTTTTCCAGCACGATGGAAAGACCCAGCGTAACGAGCAGGATGTTTTCGTCCTTGCCGTGGCTGGCACGGTTGATGATGCCGCGCTGCAGCGCGTAGCCCAGCACAAACATGGCCGGCACCATGATGGGCAACGCCAGATAGGGGTCGATGCCTGCTTCAGTTTTCAGCACATACACGCCGTACAGCGCCACCATCAAGGCCGCGCCGTGCGCGAAGTTGATGATGTGCAGCACGCCGTAGATCAGCGTCAGGCCCAGAGCGATCAATGCATACACTGCGCCCGTGGTCAGACCGTTCAGGACTGACGGGAACAGGATGTTGAAGTCGAGCATGCAGCGGCGCCCAACGGGCCGGCTTCAGGCGCGCATCGGAAATATGGGATCGACCTCGCGATAGTCACGCGGCACGATGACGCGGATGTCGCCTTTCACCACCTGGGTCATCAGCGGCTGCGCGCCCTGGTTCTGGCCGTTCACAAACTTGGTCGGGCCGTAGGGCATGAAGTGGTCGGCGAATGTGCTGTTGGTGAGCGCGTCGTTGATGGCGGCGCGGTCAGAATTCTTGGCGCGCTCGATGGCATCGGCCAGCAGCCGCACCGCGGTGTAGGTGTTGAAGACCTCATAGGTGAAAAACAAGCCCTTGGCTTCGACCCGCTTGCGCAGTTCAGCGGCGCGTTTGTCCTTCGGGTTGAACCAGTGGTTGCAGTCGATGATGCCGTTGGCCGCATCAGGAAATTCTTTCAAGAACTTGTAGCTGGAAGCCGCGCCGCCCAGCACTGAATAAATGGCCTTGGGCTGCACCTTCTGCTGCTGCATGGTGCGCACCAACAGCGCGTATTCGTTGAAGTAGTTGGCGGGGATCACGATGTCGGGGTTCAGCGCCTTCATGCGCAACACGATGTTGTTGAAGTCGCGTGTGGGGTTGGCGTGTTTGATGACCTCCTTGACCTCAAAACCCAGGCCCGGCAGCTCACGTTGCAGCAGCCCTGCGGTGCCGGTGCCAAACAGGCTTTCTTCATGGATGATCATCACTGTCTTCGCAGGCTTGCCGGCCACGGTGTTCAGCACATGCAGGTTGTTCACGGCAATCTGCGCACAGGTGGCATAGCCGGGGCCGAAGCGGAAGGTGTTTTTCAAGCCGCGCTGCACGATCTGGTCGGCCACGCCCACGTCCACCACGTGCGGCAGGTTGTATTTGGCGGCAGCCTGTGTGGTGGCCAGGCAGATGGCCGAGGCAAAGGCACCCACCACGGCCGAGCAACCGGCTTCGTTCATTTTTTCGATCTCGGCCGCGCCGGCCTGCGGTGCACTTTGTGCGTCGCCCAGCAGCACGTCCAGCTTGGCGCCACCCAGGCTCTTGATGCCGGCTTTGTTGATGTCTTCAACGGCCATCAACGCGCCTTCGCGGCACTGCTGGCCTGAAAAGGCCAGCGCGCCCGTCACCGGGTGCAGGATGCCCACCTTCACCGGTTTGGGTTGTGCGCCAGCAATGACCGGAAAGGCCAGTGCGCTGGCAGCGGCGGTGGATTGTTGAATGAAGGTGCGGCGGTTGTTCATGCGGGCTCCTGGTGTTTGTTGAAGGGTTGCTGCGGGGCAGCGCAGGTCAGTGAAAGGGTGCGCTCAGCCCGGTGCTGAGCCACAGTTTGGCGTCCACGCCACCCACGCGGGACAGCTGCATTTCATACTGATAACGGTCGGGCCGGTACAGGCCTTGCAACCACTGCACCGGCTGGTCCTGGTCGTCCAGGATCAGCCGGTTCACGGCCAGCAGCGCAGAGCCCACATCCACACCCAGCAGCGGCGCCACCGTGGTGTCGGCCAGGCGGGCCGAGATCGACTGCGTGGCGCGGCCGATGCGCACGCCGCTGTCTTCCAGCAAGATGAGAATGGGTTTTTTGGCCAGTTCGCGCTTGCCAAAACCCTGCGCCAAAGCGGCCGGCACATGGGTGGTGATGTGCGACAGCGGCCCTTCGCGCGTGGAGCGCACCCGCACCGCCTTTTGCACCGG
>JANNMQ010000184.1:0-1657 GCA_031398045.1 Rubrivivax sp. | reverse complement strand
GTAGGCGCTGATGCGCCCCGCGGTGGCATGCGTGAATTCGAAGCGCTCGCCAGTCAGTGCGGCAGGCAGGTTCATGGGGTCAGCCCCGTGGGCCACTTGCCTGCGGTGCCATGGATGCGGTGTTTCACATCAACACGATGTCGTACTGCTCCGGGTTCATCCCCGGCTCGGCGCTCAGTGAAATCGGCCTGCCGATGAATTCACTCAGGCCCGCCAGATGCGCACTTTCTTCGTCCAGCAGCATTTCCACCACGCTGGCATGGGCCACCACGCGGAATTCTTTGGGTGCGAACTGGCGTGCTTCACGCAAGATCTCGCGCAGGATGTCGTAACACACGCTGCGTGCCGTTTTCACCTGGCCACGGCCTTCGCAGGTGGGGCAGGGCTGGCACAACATGTGGGCCAGGCTTTCGCGCGTGCGTTTGCGTGTCATCTCCACCAGGCCCAGCTGCGTGAAGCCACTCACCGTGGTGCGCGTGCGGTCACGCGCCAGCTGTTTGCGCAGTTCGGCCAGCACCGCTTGCTGATGGTCTTCGCGCAGCATGTCGATGAAGTCGGCCACGATGATGCCACCCAGGTTGCGCAATCGCAGCTGTCGCGCCATCGCGCCTGCTGCTTCAAGATTGGTTTTGAAAATGGTGTCTTCAAAATTTCGTGCACCGACATAACCGCCTGTGTTCACGTCCACCGTGGTCAATGCTTCGGTCTGGTCGATGATGAGGTAACCGCCGCTTTTCAGATCCACGCGGCGCTGCAGCGCCCGCGTGATCTCTTCTTCGATGCCAAACAGGTCGAAGATGGGGCGCTCGCCTTTGTACAGGTCCAGCTTGCCCACACTGCCGGGCATGAAGGTCTCGCCAAAGGCCTTCAAGGCGTCACACTGCATGCGGCTGTCGATGCGGATGCTGCTGGTGGTTTCGGTGCTCAGGTCGCGCAGCACACGTTCGGCCAAGCTCAGGTCTTCATGCAGCAGGCTGCCTGCAGGGCGGCTTTGTGCACGCTCGCGGATCAAGGCCCAGGTGCGGCGCAAGTAGGCGATGTCGTCGGCCAGTTCAGTGTCACTGGCTTCTTCGGCGTTGGTGCGCAGGATGAAGCCACCCGGGTTGGTGGTGCTGCTTTCAGGCAGGCCCTGGGTTATCAGCTTTTGCATGCGGCTGCGCAGCTCTTCGCGCAATTCAGCGCTACCAATTTTCTGGCTGATGCCGATGTGGTTGTCGTGCGGCAAAAAAACCAGCATGCGCCCGGCAATGCTGACTTGCGTGGTCAGCCGCGCGCCCTTGGTGCCGATGGCGTCTTTCACCACCTGCACGGTCAGGCTCTGGCCTTCGTAAACCTGTTTTTCAATCGGCGGCAAGGGCGCTTCTGGCTTGCTTTCTACCCGCGCATAACTGTTGTGCAAGTCGGCGACGTGCAAAAACGCCGCGCGCTCCAGGCCCACGTCAATGAAGGCGCTTTGCATGCCGGGCAGCACCCGCACCACTGTGCCCAGGTAGACGTTGCCCACCTGCCCACGTTCCAGCGTGCGTTCGATGTGCAGTTCTTGCAGCGCGCCGTTTTCAACCACGGCCACCCGCGTTTCTTGTGGTGCCCAGTTGATGAAGATGTCTTGTGTGGCCATGTGCGCAGTCTATGCGGCCGCCGCACGCCTTCAAGACCC
>JANNMQ010000119.1:0-8919 GCA_031398045.1 Rubrivivax sp. | reverse complement strand
TGTGGCCGTCAAGAGCCCGTCACGAAAGGCGCCTTCATGGCATCGCGAACAGAGGATCCTCGGGGTGGGAGTCGTCGAACGTTTTCCCCCATGCACCCTGCCCCGCCATGCGCGAAGCTACAAGTCAGTGTGGGCCGAACAGACGAGCATCCCAGACCACGGGTTCCGGTGCGCTGGCGACGATGTGGCCGAAATCCGGATGCCGCGGGTTGATGAGGACGTTTCCTTCCCTGCGCGCCACGACCGACGGCACCACCAGCACCGCTGCTCGCAACTCGCGAATCCAGGCGTCGCCAAAGGCACGGGCCACACGCAGATCCGCATCATTCCAACCAGCGGGCAGACTGCTCTCGTCCCGATGCTCGATTGTGAGCGCCTCCGCGATGGCGATCTCGACTACCACCTGCGTCCTCGGCACCCGTCCGATGCCGGCATGGGCCAAGCCCTCCAGCATCGCACCCGCATAGGAACGGCTGGCGTAGATGACACCCAGCACTGGTGAATTCCAACGGCCACCGACGAGCGCGGCACCCACGGGGCTGAACGGGTCGAACCGCCCGTCGGCGATGCGCCAAGCCTGCCAAGACTGCGACTGATGGCCGGCCGTTCCCTTCGATCTCGGATGCTGGCGCCGGCGGCAGGGTAGTCATCAAAAGCACGCGGATGTCGCGCATGACTAAGCCGCCGTAGCCGGTCAGCGCGTCAAACATCCGGCAGTGGAGCCCCTTGTGCGGATGCGGCCTCCTGCGCAGCCGTCCGCGCCGGGCGCCACTGTCTCAGCGACACCAGCAGCGGCTGCAGCGTCCCACCCCCCTTGCGCAGGATGGCGCTGGCCGATTGGGCCAGCAAGGCGGCTTCGGCTTCGGTCAGCAACATGCTGGTCCAGATGAACACAGGCGTTTCTTGCCAGCGCGGCTGCCGGCGCAGAGCGTCCAGGGTGGCAAATCCGTCAAAGCCCGGCATCATCAGGTCCAGCACGATGGCATCGGGCTGGTGCGTCTGGATGTTGCGCAGGGCCTGCAAGCCGCCGGGTTCACCCATCGCATGGATGCCCAGGCTGGACAGCACCGCGCACATCAAATCCAGTGCTTGCGGGTCGTCATCCACCACCAGCACCCGGCGCGGGCGCGGGCCGGTGGCTGGTACGCGTGCCATGGCGGCCACCACTTCCTGCGTGTTGATGGGTTTGGCCAACAAGTCGGCTATCTGAAAATTGGCCGGCTCGCCCTGTGCGGAATTCATGGCCACGGCCAGCACCGGTGCTTCGCGGTTCAAGCCGCCGGCACGGATTTGCGCCAACAGCGAAAGCCCACTCTGGTCAGGCAGCATCAAGTCCAGCGTCATCGCGCTGTAGACCCGGCTGCGCGACTGCTGCAGCGCGGCCTGGCCGTTGCCCGCCACGTCCACGGCCAGGCCAGAGCCGGCAAGGCCGTCAACGATCAGCGCCTGGCGTTGTGGCCCATCAGCCACCACCAGCAGCCACGGCGCCATCTCGCCGCCGCTTGGGCCCTGTGCAGGGCGGTGAACGCGGTCCAGCACCAGATAAAAAACACTGCCCACACCCGGCGTGCTGCTGACACCGACGCTGCCACCCTGGGCTTGCACCAGCCGCTTGGTCAGGGCCAATCCCAAGCCGGTGCCTTGGTGGCGCTTGGTAGGGCCACTGTCCAGCTGCTGAAACTCAGTGAAAAGCTCGGCGAGTTTGTTGCTGTCAATGCCGATGCCCGAGTCTTGCACCTCGAGCCGAAAGCGCCGGCTGCCTTCGGCCATGGCACGCACGGTGATGCAGCCCCCATCGGGTGTGAACTTGATGGCGTTGGAAAGATAGTTGTACAGAACCTGCTTCAGCCGCGTGCCGTCCAGCACCAGCCCGGTCAGCGTGCCGTCCAGCTCGGTGCTGACGCTCAGCCCTTTGCGCTGGATGGAGGTTTGCTGCACATCCACCACCTCTTGCACCAACGCCTGCAGTTGCACCGGTTCTGGAGAAAACTCGAACTTGCCGGCCTCGATTTTCGACAGATCAAGCACATCGTTGATCAGTTGCAGCAGGTGGCGACCACTGGTGCCGATGTGGCCCAGGTATTGCTGATGCTTGGGCGAGTCCACCGGTATGGCGCCCGCCTGCAACAGGTCGGCAAAGCCGATAACAGCGTTCAAAGGGGTGCGCAGTTCATGCGACATGTTGGCCAGGAACAGACTCTTCAGCCGCGTGGTCTCCAGGATCTTCTGGTTCTCGGTTTCCAGCCTTTCGGCGCGCAACTGCGCGTCCCTGGCCAACTGGCGATGGCTGAGGTCGGTGGCTATTTTTGAAGCGCCAACGATCTTGCCGTACGCATTGCGAATGGGTGACACGCTGATCGATACATCCACCCGTCGACCGTCGCGCCGCAGGCGCTGGGTTTCGAAAGGTGCCACCGGCTGGCCGCGCGCCAGGTTGGCCAGGATGCGCATTTCTTCGTGCAAGCGCTCGGCCGGAATCAGCATCTGCACCGGTTGCCCGATGGCATCTTCGGCGCTGTAGCCAAAGAGAGTCACCGCAGCCTGGTTCCAGGTTGTGATGCGGCCGTCCAGCGTCTTGCCAATGATGGCGTCGTTCGAGGACTCAACGATGGCGGCCATCTGCGCGGCCGTGGCGTCGGCCTTTATCTGCTGCGTGAGGTCGCGAAACACCACCACCATGCCGCGCACGGTGCCGTCTTCGGCACGTTTCAGCGCGGCCTTGACCTCCACGTCGGTGTGGCGGCCATCACGAGCCACGGCCACCACGTGCTGGGCATCGTCCATGCCATAGCCCAATTCCGCCAGCACATCCACCGGGTTGCGATTGCGCAATGTGGGGTCGCGGCCCTCGCGCTCAAAAACGTCCCAGATACTTTGCCCACTCGCCTGCTCGGGGGTCCAGCCCAGTACCCGCTCGGCAACCAGGTTCATGTGCTGCACCCGCCCGTGGCGGTCGGTACCGATAAAGCCGGCTCCGATGCTGGACAAGGTGAGCGCCAAACTTTGCTCGCTTTCTGCCAATTGCTCTTCAGCCGAACGGCGCTGCGCAACTTCCGTTTCCAAGGTGCTCACCACGCCCGCTAGCTGCTGCGGCGTGGGTATGCGCACGGCGTGCGGAATCAGGCGCCACAACACCACGGCGGTGACCAGCGAAATGACGGCCGTGACCACCATGCTCAGCGCCTGCAGCCCGTAATAGGGCTGCCAAAAGGTCCAGATGTGCATCGCATGCGTGACGCCACAGGCGAAGATGAAAGCGCTGAACAGCCACAGCAGGTGACGGTGGGGCAGATCGCGGCGCTGGCGCCCAAATTTCAGCAGCGCCAACGGGATGGAGAAGTAAGCCAACGAAATAACCGCATTGGCACCCACCATGGACCAGAGCAAACCCGGCGACCAGGTGATACAAAAGCCATGCGGCAAATAGCCGGCGCGCCCCAGCAAGGACGTCAGCAGATCCATGAGCCCTCCAACAGGCGGTTGATCGACAGAATCTACATCGGCGTGCGGGCAGCGGGCACTGCTGCACAGGGTTGGGCTCCGCGCACCGGTACTTTGCTGCTGGCCGCCCGGCCCTGTCAGTAAGTGACGGCGCCGTCACGCTGTAGTCCAGAGGGCCCTAAGCCTGCCAGGCCGCCTGGCAGCTGGTGCACCCACCGCACTTGATGAGCGGCCAATCTGTGCTGCTTTTTTCAATGTGCTCAGGGCCACTGGTTGTGCACCGGGACCGTATGCTTACCGACAAGAATGGCGGCATTCAACACCAGGCTCCCTGGCGTGCAGGGCCTGCTTGGCTGCCGCAGCTGTCGCTGCGGGGCCGTCGCAGCCCCGGCCGACCTTGACGCAGAGGACCACAACACCATGAAAACCGCCTTGCTGGGTGCTGGCCATATTGGCCAAACCATCGCAGGATTGCTGCATGCCAGCGGCGATTACGCGGTGACTGTGATCGACAAACATGCCCGCAGTCTGGCGCCGCTGGCGGCAGCCGGCGTCCAGACGGCGCTGGCCGACACCGCCGACCCCGCGGCGCTGGCGGCCCAGTTGGCGGGCATGCAGGTGGTGGTGAACGCCCTGCCCTACCACCTGGCTATACCGGCAGCCACGGCGGCGCGCAACAGCGGCTGCCACTACTTTGACTTGACCGAAGACGTGGCCGCCACCAAGGCCATCAAGGATCTGGCTCACGGCGCACACACCGCCTTCATGCCCCAGTGCGGCCTGGCGCCCGGCTTCATCGGCATCGTGGCGCACCACCTGGCGTTGCAGTTTGACGAGGTGCGCGACGTGCAGATGCGTGTAGGCGCATTGCCGGCCTTCCCCACCAACCAGCTGAAATACAACCTCACCTGGTCGGTGGACGGGCTGATCAACGAGTACTGCCATCCCTGCGAGGCCATCCACCGCGGTCAACTCATCCAGGCTTTGCCACTGGAAGGGCTGGAGCATTTCAGCCTGGATGGCACCGAGTACGAGGCTTTCAACACCTCGGGCGGCCTGGGCACCCTGTGTGAAACCTGGGCCGGCAAGGTGCAGAACCTGGACTACAAGACCGTGCGCTACCCCGGCCACCGCAACCTGATGAAATTCTTGCTGGACGACCTGGCACTGGCTGCCGACCAGGAACTGCTGAAAGACATCATGCGCAAGAGCATGCCGGCCACCATGCAAGATGTGGTGCTGGTGTTTGTCACCGTCAGCGGCATGAAAAACGGCGTGCTGCTGCAAGAGGTGTTTGCGCGCAAAATTTTTGCCGAACGCGACGCAAAGGCGCCGCTGTCTGCGATCCAGATCACCACCGCTGCCGGCATCTGCGCGGCGGTGGACCTGTTCCGTGAAGGCTTGCTGCCACAGCGTGGTTTTGTGCGCCAGGAAGAAGTGGCGCTGCCGGCCTTCCTGGCCAACCGTTTTGGCCGTGCTTACCAACAGAGCCGGCAGGTCGAGAGCATCGCCTGACCTTCTTTTGACCGCCCGCTCAGCGCCACCAGTACCTTCAAGCCATGCACATCGAAACCGATGACCTGACACGCCCGCAGATCCATGCGCTGCTCCAAGAACATCTGGCGCACATGTATGAGCTGTCACCGCCCGAAAACGTGTTTGCGCTGGACTTGAGAAAACTGCGACAGCCCGACATCAGTTTTTTTTCGGTGTGGGAAGCCGGTGTCTTGCTGGGCTGCGGTGCGCTGAAAGAGTTGTCGCCCATTGAAGGTGAGCTGAAATCCATGCGCACGCCCAAGGCCTTGCGTCGGCGCGGCGCCGGCAGCGCCGTGTTGGACCACATCGTTGCGCTGGCGCGGCAGCGCAACTACCAGCTGTTGAGCCTGGAGACCGGTTCACACCCCGATTTCAGGCCCGCGCAGCAGCTGTATGCCAGCCGTGGTTTTGTGCCCTGCGGCCCTTTTGGCAACTACCAGGAAGACCCGCACAGTGTGTTCATGCAGTTGCGTTTGTCTTGAACCTGCGCCCACGCTGCGGGCTTGGCTACACACCCAAAAGGGCCAGCGCGTCCACCAAACTGTCCAGTTCGGCCTGCGTGTTGTAGGCCTGCACGCTGACACGCACCAAGGTGTGGCCCGCGTGCTGCGTCACCGGTACTTCGATGTGGTGCTGTTCAAACAAATGGGCGCGCAAGCTTTCAGCATCGGAGCTGCGCACCGGTATGGGCACCATCTGGCCGTAAGCCGTGTCGGGTGCTATCGCTGGCAGGCCGTTGCGCGCCAGCACACGGTGCAGCGTGTCGCAAGCCCGCGCGTGGCAACGTTGGCGCTGCGCGGGCCAGGCGTGGCGGGCCTGGAAGTCGAGCGCGGCAGGCACGGTCAAGTAGCTGGCCAGGTCGCGGGTGCCTTGCCACTGCAGGCGCCTTTGCAGCACGGTGCTGCCCGTGTAGGCGTCAAAGCCGGTGTGGCCGCCGGGGGCAGAGCCCTCTTCAGCCACGTAACCCCAGCTGATCACGCCAGCATGCAGCCGGCTGTGCCATTCGGGGCGCACATGCAAAAAGGCTGAGCCCTTGGGTGCACACAGCCACTTGTGGCAGTTGCCGGCGTAGAAGTCAGCACCCAAGTTGTCCAGGTGCAGCGGCACCTGGCCCGGCGCATGGGCACCGTCTATCACGGTGGTGATGCCGCGCTGTCGCGCAGCGGCACACAGCTGCTCAACCGGGAACCGCAAGGCCGTGGTGGACGTGATGTGGCTGGCAAAAATCACCCGCGTGCGTGGCGTTAGCGCAGCCATCATGCGCTGCACAAAGCCCGCTTCGTCAAAAGGTAGCGGCACCGGCACCTGCCGGTAGCGGGCGCCGGCCAAACGGCACAAGCGGTCCCAGGTGGCATTGCAGGCGCCGTATTCATGGTCGGTGCCCAGCACTTCGTCGCCGGGTTCCAGCAAGGCCACCAGCGAACGTGCCACCGTGTTCACGGCCGTGGTGGCGTTGGGCACAAAAGCCAGGTCGTTTGCGCTTGCGCCCAGCGCAGCGCCCAGTTGTTCGCGCGCGTGCGCCAGCAGCAGGCCCGAGCGCCGGCCCAGAAACTCCACCGGGTTGCGTTCCATCTCCAGTTGCCAGCACTGAAAAACGTCAAACACCTCGCGCGGGCAGGCGCCGTAAGAACCGTGGTTCAGAAAAACCAGGCCCGGTTCAAGCAGAAACAGTTCACGCATCGCCAGCGCTCGGCTAGTAGTCCGTTTCACCAAAGGCATTACAAAATTAAATCGATGTATTTTTTCGCCAGGCTAGGCGCAGACCCGCAGTCGCACCTGCAGTGCGACAAGGGGATGCAACGACGCAGGGCGGAAAAAGACGCGATTTCATGTATTGGTTTTGGTGAAACGGATTACTAGGTGCCGCAGAAGGTCTGGAAACAAGCGCTCTGCGCAGCCGGTGCAGGCAGCGTGTAGGCCTGCAGCGCCAGTGCCTCCAGGGGTGGCGTGTAGGGCTGCTGCAGCAGCGCCAACAGTTGTTTGAAAGGTGCCAGATCGCCTTTTTCAGAAGCCGCGGTGAGCGCTTCTTCCACGCGTTGGTTGCGCGCAATGATCCACGGGTTGGCGCGGCGCATGCTCTCGGCACAGGCTTGCGGGCTGCCCGCCAGCGCCAGCCGTTGTTGCCAGCGTGGCAGCCAGGCCTCCAGGCTGCTGGCGTCGGCGTACAGCGCACGCAGGCCAGCCGCTTCACCGGTGGCGGCCACATCGGCCAACTGCCTGAAGGCCAGCGTGTAGTCCACGCCCTGGCCCAGCATGGTGGCCAGAAAGTCTTGCGCCAGCGCCGTGTCGGCCAGCACTTGGGACGGATCGGCAGCGCCGCTGGCCAGCAGGCCCAGCTTGTTTTGCATCACCCGCAACCAGTTTTTTTCATACAGCGCCGGAAAGTCGTCGATCACCTGGGTGGCCGCCTGCACAGCCTGCTCGGGGTCGGCATGCAGCAGTGGCAACAGCGACTCGGCCAGGCGGGCCAGATTCCAACGCGCGATGGCGGGCTGGTTGCCATAGGCGTAGCGGCCGTGGTGGTCGATAGAGCTGAACACGGTGGCCGGGTCGTAACGGTCCATAAAGGCGCAAGGGCCGTAGTCGATGGTTTCGCCCGACAAGGTCATGTTGTCGGTGTTCATCACGCCGTGGATAAAGCCCACGCCCATCCACTGGGCGATGAGCCGGGCCTGGCGTTCGGACACCGCCTGCAGCAGCGCCAAGGCCGGGTTCTCTTGCCCAGTTAGCGCAGGGTCGTGGCGCTGCAGGGCATAAGTCAGCAGGCTTTGCAGCAACGGCAGGTCATCTTGGGCGGCGGCGTACTGAAAGGTGCCCACCCGCAGGTGGCTGGCAGCCACCCGCGTCAGCACCGCGCCGGGCAGCGGGCCGCTCTCGCGCAGCACCGGTTCACCGGTGGCCACCACCGCCAACGCGCGTGTGGTGGGTATGCCCAGGGCGTGCATGGCTTCACCGATCAAGTATTCACGCAGCATCGGCCCCAGCGCCGCCTTGCCGTCGCCGCCGCGCGAAAAGGGCGTGCGGCCTGAGCCTTTGAAGGCGATGTCGCGCCGCTGGCCATGGCGGTCGATGACTTCACCCAGCAACAGCGCACGGCCGTCACCCAAGCGCGGCGACCAGCCGCCAAACTGGTGCCCGGCGTAGGCCTGGGCCACCGGGTCGGCGCCTGCCGGCACCCGGTTGCCGGCCAGCACGGCGGTGCCCGCTTCACTGTTCAGGCTGCCCAGGCCCAGTTCTTCGGCCAAATCTAGGTTGAACACCACCGTGCGGGGCTGTGGCACGGGCGCTGGCTGCCAGCGCACCACCAGGCCCTGCAGGTCGCGGGCATAGCTGTTGTCAAACTGGATGGGGGCCTCGGCGGCGGGTGATGCGGTATTCATGCAGCCAATCATGAGGCATCGCCCTCAGCTTCATAACGCGGGGCAACGCCTCGGATCATGGAACACTGCAACACTGGGCCGCGCGGCCGCTTTGGCCCAGCCCCTTAAAATTGGCAGCTTGGCTTTCGCCGCAGCCTTGGCTGCGGCCACCGTCGCGTGCTGGTCGCGCAGACCGCGACTTTTGCACCTCCCCATGCCGCCTGCCTCGTCTTCAATCACGCCTGCCGCAATGCAAAGCCCCACGCTGTCCACAGGTACGGGCGCCGCCCGTGCCGTGCTGCAGACCATGGGCCTGGCATGCGAACGGGGCGAGCGGCGGCTGTTTGAGGGCCTGCATCTGCAACTGCACGCCGGCAGCGTGACCTGGCTGCGCGGCCGCAACGGGCGCGGCAAAACCAGTTTGTTGCGGCTGTTGGCCGGTTTGTCAACACCGGCCGCGGGTGAGATCCACATCATGGGCCAGCCGCACCGGGCAGCGGGTGCCGCATGGCGCCAACACTGGGCCTATGTGGCGCATCACAACGCGCTGAAAGACGACCTCAGCGCCACCGAAGCCCTGGCC
>JANNMQ010000101.1:0-2735 GCA_031398045.1 Rubrivivax sp. | reverse complement strand
CACGCGCGGTATCACCGCCAGCACCGGCACGCCCGTCAGTTGCCGCAGTTGTTCGGGCCCGGGTTCCAGCAGGGCCGCGTCACCCCGAAACAGGTTCAGCACATGGCCACACAACAAGGGCCGCAGGTCGGCCGGCAACAGTTGCGCGGTGCCGTACAGATGCGCAAAGGCGCCGCCCTGGTCGATGTTGGCCACCAACAGTGCCTGCGTGGGGCCACAAGCTGCTGCCCACCGAGCAGTGCCCAGGTTCACGTAGTCGTGCGGCGCCAGGTTGATCTCGGCCGGTTATCCGGCGCCTTCGACGATGATGAGTTCGTGCTGTTGCGCCAGCGTCTCGAAGCTTTGCTGCGCCACGGCCGCCAGCGCCGCACTGCGTTCGCGCCAGCCCTGGCGCGACAGCTCAGGGCTGACCACACCACGCAGCACCACCTGGCTGGCCGTGTCGTGTTCAGGCTTCAGCAGCACCGGGTTCATATGCACACCCGGCACCACCCGCGCCGCCAGCGCCTGCACATACTGCGCGGTGCCGATTTCGCCATAACCACCATCCGGTGTGGCCACCACGCGTGCGTTGTTGCTCATGTTCTGCGCCTTGAAGGGCGCCACCCGCAAACCACGTCGGGCCGCCGCGCGGCACAGTGCCGTCGCCAACCAGCTTTTGCCGGCGCCGCTGGTGCAGCCCCAGACGATGACGGTGCGGGTGCGGGCCGCCATCACAACAAGGGCCTGGCCACGTGGTGCACACGCCCGTTGCGCTGCAGACTTTCGATGGCCACCGCATGTTCAAACACCGTGACGAGCGCGGCGTGCAGCACCGGGTCGCCAGGCACCGCGTCCACCACCAGTTGGCCCTGCTGCATCAGCCACACGCGGTCGGCCGCCAGCGCCAGCGTCAGGTCGTGCAACACCACCGCCACCGCAGCACCCTGGCTGCGGCGCTGCGCCACACAACGCATCAGCGCGCGCTGGTGCGGTGCGTCCAGGTGCGTGGTGGGCTCGTCCAGCAGCAGCACCGGCGACTGCACCGCCAGCGCCCGCGCCAGCAGCACACGCTGGCGTTCACCACCCGACAGTTCACGCAAGCGGCGGTGGGCAAAGGCGCCGCACTCGGTCTGTGCCATGGCTTCATCCACCGCGGTTTGGTCGGCGGGCCCGGGCGCGCCCATCAAACCGTGGTGCGGCAAGCGGCCCAGCAGCACCACGTCGCGTGCGGCCATGTCGCCCTCGGCTTCACCCTGCTGCGCCAGCCAAGCCAGCGCACGGGCACGCTGCGCCGCCGGCCAGGCGGACAAAGGGCGGCCCTGCAGGTGCACCACGCCCTGGCCCGGCTTGCGCAGGCCCGCCAGCAGCGACAGCAGGCTGCTTTTGCCGGCGCCGTTGGGGCCCACGATGGCCACCCACTGGCCGTGGTGCAGCGTGGCCGACACCTGCTTGACCACGCAACGGCCACCCAGCTGCAAGCTCAGGTCGGTGCCCTGCAGCGCCACGGCTTCAGACATGACGGTGGCCGGCGCCACGGCGCAGCAACACCAGCAGGTAGACACCGCCCACCACGGCCGTTAACACCCCCACCGGCAGTTCTTCGGGCGCGATGACGCTGCGCGCCGCCACGTCAGCCGCCAGCAGCAGCACCGCGCCCGACAGCGCCGACAACGCCAGCAGCGGCCCATGCCTGACGGTGACCAGCCGCCGCACCAGATGCGGCGCCACCAGCCCCACAAAGGCGATCAGCCCCGCCTGCGACACCGCGATGCCGGTGCACAAGGCCATCAACAACACCAGCAACAAGCGCAGCCGCGGCAGGTCCACACCCAGGCTGGTGGCGGTGGCTTCGCCCAGCACCAGCGCGTCCAACACACGGCTCAAGCGCACCGCCAGCGGCAGCGCCAGCAGCAGGCCACCGCCCATCAGCAGCACACTGTCCCAGGCCAAAAAACCCGTGGTGCCGAGCAGAAAAACCTGCTTGCCGCGCATGGCTTCGGGCGACAGCAGCATCAACAGGTCGGACACCGCGCCCATCAGCACACCCACCACCACCCCGGCCAACAGCAGCACCAGTGGCCGGGTAGCGCCGCCGGCCAACATCAGCGTTAGCGACACACCGGCCAGCGCACCGAAGAAGGCGGCGCCCACCAGGCCCATGCGCATCAGCCAGCCCGCTTCGGACAGACCCAAACCGGCGCCGGCCACGCTACCCGCAAATATGAGCAGCACGACACCCAGCCCGGCACCGGCCGCGCTGCCCAGCAGGTAGGGGTCGGCCAGGGGGTTGCGAAACAGGCCCTGCGCCAACGCGCCCGCCAGCCCCAGCAGCGCGCCGGCCGCCAGCGCGCCCAGGCTGCGCGGCGCGCGGATGGCAGCAATCAACTCAGCGTCTTGCACCCAGTGCAGCGACCAGCCTTCACTGCCGGCCGACAAACCCAGCGCCAGCGCCAGCACCGCAGCCATCGTCAGGGCCCTGGCCAGCCGGGCCACCGTCCAACCGTTGCGCATGGCGGTGCGGTCATGGTGGCTGGCTGTCCAGGCCCTATGGTTCAAGGCAACACCCCCAGGCGTGGCGGCGTTAGCACAGGTGCGGGTGCGGGCGCGGGCAGTGCCACCACGCAGTCGGCGATGATTTCTGCCGCCTCGGCCAGGCGCGGCCCGGGGCGCACCAGCACGTCGTTGCGCGCACGGTCAAAAGCACATACATGCCCCAGCAGCAGTGCCTGCAAAGCGCCCCAGCCGGGGCGTTG
>JANNMQ010000098.1:0-4820 GCA_031398045.1 Rubrivivax sp. | reverse complement strand
GGGTAATGCGGCCAAGGGGTTGAATGTGGTCGTGGGGGCGCCTATTTCGGCCGTTCCGGCGGTATTGGACCCCCAATTCCGGCGGGGTTGATATCGAACGCGAATCGGCTATAGTTCGCAGCCTCATTGCGACCCCCGTGGGGTCGCAACTCACTGTTTCATATAGATTTTTCTGAAGAAAAAAGATGTCCGAACGGGATAACGAAAGCTTCGATTTAGACGAAGAGTTCCTCGCCGAAGCCGAAGACAACACCGACTACGACCGCATCCTCGATAAGGTCGATCGTCGCGTTCGTCAGCAACCCGGCGTGAAAAAAGTCGGCAAGGCGGCCTGGAGCCGTCTTGAAGAAGTGCTCGCAGACCGTCGCCGCAAGAACGTGAACGCCGCGCCACGTTGCGCCAGCGACGGCTGTCGCTGGGCGAGGTGCTGACCAGGGCGAGCGACTTCTACCGCGCCCAGTTGCGGGAGCATCCGCGTGCTGTGGACTACCTGAAGCGCCGTGGCTTGACGGGCGCCATCGCGGCACGCTTTGGCTTGGGTTTTGCACCGCCAGGCTGGCGCACGCTGGCCGGTGTGTTTCCAAACTACGACGACCCACTGCTGGAAGAGGCCGGTCTCGTGCGTCTGCGCGATGCAGAGCACGAGACCGATGCCGAGGCATCCGCCGATCAACTGGGCGCAGCCAACCCCGACCGCGGCCGCTATGACTGGTTTCGCGACCGTGTGATGTTCCCCATCCGCGCCGTCAGCGGCGAGATCATGGGCTTTGGCGGCCGGGTGCTGGATGACAGCAAACCCAAGTACATGAACTCGCCTGAGACGCCCGTATTCAGCAAAGGCCGCGAGCTTTACGGGCTGTTCGAGGCGCGCCAGGCGCTGCGCGAAAAGGGCTACGCGCTGGTGGTGGAGGGCTACATGGACGTGGTGGCGCTGGCACAAAACGGCTTTGCCAATGCCGTGGCCACGCTGGGCACGGCGTGCACGGCCGAACATGTTCAAAAGCTGTTTCGCTTTACGGACGCGGTGGTGTTCAGTTTTGACGGTGACGCCGCGGGCCGCCGCGCAGCCACCCGGGCGCTGGAAGCGGCTTTGCCCCACGCCACTGATTTGCGCAGCGTGAAGTTCTTGTTTTTGCCCAGCGAACACGACCCCGACAGCTTTGTGCGTGAATTGGGCGCTGCGGCTTTTGAACAAGCGGTGAACAAGGCCGTTCCCTTGTCGCGTCAGTTGATCGATAACGCTGCGGAAGGCCAGGATCTGGACACCGCCGAAGGCCGCGCCCGGCTGGTGGCCCAGGCCAAACCACTGTGGGACCAGCTGCCGGCGGGTTTGCTGCGCGACCAGCTGATCAGTGAAATTGCCGAGCGCGCGCGCTTGCCGCGGGAAGACCTGGCCCGTCGCTGGGGCGCGGGCACCAACCCCAAGGCGGCTGGCGGCTTTGGCCAGCGGCGTCAAGCAGCGGCCCCCGCGCGGGCGCGCACGGCAGCCCGCCAACCGCAGGACCAAGCCGCCCGCATCTTGCTGCAGCGCAGCGACTGGTGGCACGAACTGACCGCGGAAGACCACGACCTGCTGGTGGGTCTGACCGGTTGGCATGCCGACTTGTTTCGCTGGCTGGAACACTGGCTGACCGAACACGGGGCCGCTGCCTGGCCTGAACTGCGCGAGCCGCTGAAGGCTGAAACCTGGGGCGCCAACGCAGTGGCCTTGGTGGACGGCGCTGAAGTGCCGGTTGAGCCCGAGATGCAAGACCTGCGTTCGGCGCTGGCGCAAACGCAACGGGCCGTGCAGTCACTGCCGTCTTTGAAACTGTTGGGTCGCGCCTGAAGTTGTTGCACCCTGGGCCGCGGTCGGCCATGCACGGTGTGCCATGCACCACGAGCGCATTTGGGTATAATCCAAGCTTCTTTAGCGACAAGAGTGATCGCAGCGCTTGAAGACATCCAGCAGCCGTAGGAAGGTGCCGCCAACAGGCATCACAAAACCAAGCGGCTGAAGGCCCTTCGCAAGCACCGCAACCGCCACCGCAATCGCCCGACGCTTTTACGGCCTGCACTCCGCAAGCCGCTGGCGCCCAGGCAACGCCCCCACCCTGCACAACCGCTCGCTCCCCCAGCGACGCTGCCGCATGGTTGACGTTATCCGCCCAGATTCAAACTGCCGCAAAACTGCCCCACCGCCCGCCCAAGGACTGCCATGACCGCAAAAAAGCCTGTTGCTGCAACCACCACCCATCCTGAAACTGCCGCACCAGCCGCCGCCAAAAAACCTGCGGCGAAGGCACACGCAGTGGCTGAAGACAAAAAAGCCAGCGTGGCAGTGGCGGGCAAGGCTGGCAAAGCCGCCAAGACTGTGGACAGCACCGCGGGCAAGGCGATTGGCAAAACAACCGCAGCAGCCGCTTCAGCAGTCAAAGCCCCTGCCAAAACAGCGGGCAAGGCCACCGCCAAGACCGACTTCAAAGCTGACGCCAAACCCGACACCAAGGCCGCCAAAAAGGGCGCTCCCATCGTTGAAGACGAAGACCTGAGTGACATCGAAGCCGACATTGAGGGCGAAGTTGAGGTTGAAGTTGAGGTCGAAGTCGAAGCTGAAGTCGGCGTGGAGGTGGTTGACGTCAAGGAGGCCAAGGCCAAGCCACTGCGCATGAAGGTCAGCCGCGCCAAAGAGCGTGCGCTGATGCGTGAATTTGGTCTGGAAGAAACCACCCTCACCGAAGAAGAAGCCAACAAGCGCCGCCAGGAGCTGAAGACGCTCATCAAGATGGGCAAGACGCGCGGCTTCCTGACCAACCAAGAAATCAACGACCACCTGCCCGAGAAGCTGATCAACGAGGAAATCCTCGAGGCCATCATCAGCATGCTCAACGACATGGGCATCGCGGTTTATGAACAGGCGCCCGATGCCGCCACGCTGCTGGTGGCCGGCGGCGGCGCCACCACAGCCACTGAAGAAGAAGCCGAAGAAGCCGCCGAAGCCGCGCTGTCCACCGTGGACAGCGAATTCGGCCGCACCACCGACCCGGTGCGCATGTACATGCGCGAAATGGGCACGGTTGAGTTGCTGACGCGCGAAGGCGAAATCGAAATCGCCAAACGCATCGAAGGTGGCCTGCAAGCCATGATGTTGGCGATTTCCGCGAGCCCGACGACGATTGCTGAAATCCTGTCGATGGCCGACAAGATTGCCGCCGGCACGAACCAGATTTCTGAAGTCGTCGACGGCTTCATCAGCAGCGACGAAGCCGACGACTACGTGGCCGAAGAAGACTTTGACGAATTCGACGAAGAAGACGATGACGATGGCCAGGGCGGCAGCAAGGCGCTGACGAAGAAGCTGGAAGAGCTGAAGAAGCAGGCGCTGGAAAAGTTTGGCACGCTGCGCGAGCACTTCGAGAAGATGCGCCGCGCGTACGAAAAGGAAGGCTACAAGTCGGCCACCTACAACAAGAGCCAGCTCGCCATCAACGAAGACATGATGACGATCCGCTTCACGGTGAAGACCATCGAACGCCTGTCGCAGATCTTGCGCAGTCAGGTCGACGATGTGCGCCGTTATGAACGCGAAATCCGCAAGATCGTGGTGGACAAGTGCGGCATGCCGCAAGACCATTTCATCCGCAACTTCCCGCCCAACATCATGAACCAGGGTTGGGCTGAAAAAGAGATTGCGTTGGGCAAGCCCTACAGCCTGGTACTGCAGCGCAACCTGCCTGCTGTGCAAGAACTGCAGCAAAAGCTGGCCGACCTGCAAAGCCGCGCCGTGGTGCCGCTGGAAGACCTGAAGCTCATCAACAAAAAGATGAACGAGGGTGAAAAGAGCAGCCGCGACGCGAAGAAGGAAATGATCGAGGCCAACCTGCGCCTGGTGATCTCGATCGCCAAGAAGTACACCAACCGCGGCCTGCAGTTCCTGGACCTGATCCAGGAAGGCAACATCGGCCTGATGAAAGCGGTGGACAAGTTCGAATACCGCCGCGGCTACAAGTTTTCAACCTACGCCACCTGGTGGATCCGCCAGGCCATCACGCGCAGCATTGCCGACCAGGCACGCACCATCCGAATTCCGGTGCACATGATTGAGACCATCAACAAGATGAATCGTCTCAGCCGCCAGCATCTGCAGGAATTTGGCTACGAGCCTGACGCGCCGACGCTGGCCGAGAAGATGGAGATACCGGAAGACAAGATCCGCAAGATCATGAAGATCGCCAAAGAGCCGATCAGCATGGAAACGCCGATCGGTGACGACGACGACAGCCACCTGGGTGACTTCATCGAAGACACCAACAACGTGGCGCCGGTGGACGCCGCCATGCAAGCCGGCCTGCGCGACGTGGTGAAAGACATCCTGGACAGCCTGACCCCGCGCGAAGCCAAAGTGCTGCGTATGCGTTTCGGCATCGAGATGAGCACCGACCACACGCTGGAAGAAGTGGGCAAGCAGTTTGACGTCACGCGTGAACGCATCCGCCAGATTGAGGCCAAGGCGATACGCAAGCTGAAGCACCCGAGCCGTTCAGACAAGCTGCGCACTTACCTGGACAACCTCTAGCCATCGAACCTCTCGCCCAGCGGGTACGCTGGTCGATCCCCCGAGGGGATGTGGGCCCGACGGGCCCACTTACAATTTGAGTTGATGACGCGTATATCCGATCGAACCGTTTTGTTTGCCGACCTGCGCGGCAGCACATCGCTGTTCGAAACGCTGGGCAATGCCGAGGCCACCACGGTGGTCACTCACAGTGTGAACGCCATGGCGCTGTGTGTGCAACGGCACGCCGGCCACGTGGTGAAGACGCTGGGTGACGGTTTGATGG
>JANNMQ010000095.1:0-6013 GCA_031398045.1 Rubrivivax sp. | reverse complement strand
CACAAAGTCCAGATGGGTACGTTCCAGCAGGCGCAGTTGCTCGGGCTGTAGCTGCAAGCCCAGGCGCTGGCGATGCAGCGCATCGACGCGCGCAAACAAGGCGGCGTCCTGGTACACCGCACTGCCGTGTGCCGCCATGGGTTCGGCCATTGCTCGCTGCACGGCCTGCAAATCGGGCCCGGTGGCCGATGAAGTAAGGTTGTAGAACACCGCAGCCACCCGCGACAAGGTACCGCCCGCCCGGTCCATCGCGGCCACGGTGTTGTCGAAACTGGGCGCTTCGGCCTGGCCGGCAATGGCCGCCAGTTCGGCGCGGTGCTGGGCCATCGCAGCACGCAGCGCAGGCTCGAAGTGGGCCGCTTCGAACTGGTCAAAAGGCGGCAAGCCATGGGGTGTGGCCCAGGCTTGCAGGACGGGGTTGTGGTTCATGGCAGGTCTGAAGGTGGACAGTGCTCACAAAGAGCGGGGCCCGCGCCAGGACGGCACGGGAAAACTGTGTACTTGGGTACAGGGGTGAGCGTTAAGGACTGAGGTGTAAGGTGTAAGGAGCGATGGGTACTGCGGGGCCCCGGTTGTGGCCTTACTTGCCGGCCTTGATGGCCGCTTCATCTTCTTCGCGGTAGCGGCGGTCAGAACAACCCGCGACCCAGCCCTTGCGTTCCGATTCGAGCAACACCGAAGCTTCATTCCACTTCGCGTTGCGTTCGTTCCAAGCCGTGACGCGGGCATCCACACCCACGGCCTTGTTGTTGAAGTTGCGCACGGCCTCTTCGCTGGCTGCGTTGATGCGCGCCTTTTCGGCTTCGAACTGCACGTTTTCCTTGCCCAAATCTTCCCGTTCCTTGTTCAACTCAAGCCGCTGCTTGTCAGCTTGGGCGCCACCCTTTTTGTCTTCGTTGAGTACGGCCACCCGCTGGTTCCAGCTCTCCACACGCGCGCCGTAGGCCTTCAACCGTGTCGCAAATTCTTCGGCCTGCTTGCGCACGTCGTTGACAGCGGCCCTTTCAACCTGCAGTGCCTGCTGGTCAGCGGCGATGGCCTGCTTTTCCTGGTTCAGCTTGTTGCGGTCGGCCTCAGAAGCCTCGATGCGCTTGCGAATGGAATCCTCTTGGGCAAAGCAGGTGCGCAACTCGTCGCGCGTCAGGATCGGTTGGCGCGACGTGCCGCTGCCCTTGGCCATGCCTTTGTCGGCGTCGGTCGCAGCGGCTTCTGCAGCTGCAGGCGCCACAGCGGCCGCCGCTTTGGGCGCCACTTTGGCTGCGGGCTTGGCGACTGGCTTGGCGGGCGCTTGGGCCCAGGCCGACGACACGGCCACGCCGAAGACCAGCACCGTCCGTGCCACCACCGCCCACAGCGCTGCAGTCGCTGCAGCCGCTGCTTTTCCAACCCGCGTCGGCGGCCTCTTGCTCTGTTTCATGGTGGTCCTTCTCAACTGACAGTCACACCAACGACGGGCGCCCCTTGCTGGCCCTGCTGTGACTGACGGCTGGCAATGATGCCATCCTTGCCCGATGCGCCTTGCCGCGAGACACTGCAGCCCAACCGTCAACAGGGCTTGAGGAGGCCAGACATGAAAGTGGTCAAGTGGTTGTTGTTTGCCGTGCTGGGCCTGGTGGTGGTGCTGGTTGCGGGTGGGCTGGTGCTGTCACCGAAATTCACGGTGTCGCGCAGCACGCTGGTGGCGGCACCCGCCGAGCAGCTTTATGCGTTGGTGGCCAACCCACGCGGCTGGAAAGCCTGGTCGGTGTGGAACCGGCGCGACCCCGCGATGCAGATCACCTACAGCGGCCCTGAAAGCGGCGCCGGCGCGGCTTGGGCCTGGAAGAGCTCCACTGAAGGCGACGGCAAGATGACCTTCACGGCCGCAGAACCGGGCAAGCGGGTCGCGTTTGACCTCTACTTTCCCGACTTTGGCACCACGTCCACTGGCGAGCTGACTTTTGCTGCCGAAGGCAGCGCCACCCGCGTCACCTGGACGATGAACGGCGACATGGGCAGCAACCCCTTGTTTCGCTGGATGGCGCTGTTTGCCGATGGCATGGTGGGCAAGGACTTTGAAGCAGGCCTGAGCAATCTGAAGGTGGTGGCCGAAAAACCTTGAACGGGCGCCCGCCGCAAGGGCAGCCCGGCGTCTTCGCCACCATTTGCCGCGTGCAGCGTCAGCCTGTGGCACAGTGCTCGGCTTTGCCTGCCCGCGCCCACGCATGCTCAAGCACCCCTGCCGTTACTGCCTCGCCCACCCCGCACACCCCGCACATCCCGTTAGCCCCACGCCATGGCACTGAAGGCCACCATCTACAAGGCGGCCTTGCAGATTGCCGACATGGACCGCAACCTCTATGCCGACCACCAGCTGACGCTGGCACTGCACCCTTCAGAAACCGAAGAACGGCTGATGATGCGGCTGCTGGCTTTTGTACTGAACGTGCCCGCCGACGACCACGGCGGGGCCCTGACGCAAGCCCGGGGCCTGGCTGAAGCCGACGAGCCCGACCTGTGGCAACACGACCTGACCGGCCAATTGCTGCACTGGGTGGAAGTGGGCCAACCCGAAGAGCGACGCATCACCCGCGCCTGCGGGCGCGCGGGCCGGGTCACGTTGTATGGCTACGCGTCTTCCACGGCGGTGTGGTGGGCGGCCATCCAGAACAAGCTGGCGCGGCTGAACAACCTGGCGCTGTGGCAAGTGCCCGCAGCACAGAGCCAGGCGTTGGCCAAACTGGCACAACGGTCGATGCAGTTGCAAATCACCGTGCAGGACGGCACGCTCTGGTTTGGCAATGGCCAGGACAGTGTTGAAGTGCAACCGATGGCTCTACAGTCGCCCTCCCGATGAACCAGCTGAACGCAAGCCAGCGCGCCAGCGGCACCCGCTGCAGGGCCATGGCCTTGGTGTTGGGCTCAGCGCTGGCAGCCACCACACCCGTCATGTCGCAGAGCAGCCGCACCCACCCCGCATCAAACGTCCGTACCGACGTCATCACCCACGCCATGACCCACTTCAGCACCCACGTCAGTGGCAAAACCAGCACCCTGGCCGACCCCTACGGGTGGCTTGAAGAGGTGCAGGGTGAGCATGCACTGGCCTGGGTGCGCGAGCGGAACCGCGAAAGCGAAGCCGCACTGATGACGCGCCCGGGTTATGAAGAACGCCGCCAGCGAATCCTCGAAGTGCTGGACGCCAAGGAACAGATCCCTTACGTGTCGCGACAGGGCTCTTGGTTCTATAACCTCTGGCGCGACGCCGCCAACCCACGCGGCTTGTGGCGGCGCACCACGCTCGATGAATACCGCAAGGCCAGCCCGGCCTGGGAAACGGTGATCGACCTCGACGCCCTGGGCAAGGCAGAAAACGAAAACTGGGTCTGGGCCGGCGCTCAATGCCTGGGCCCCGACTACCGGCGCTGCCTGGTGTCGCTGTCGCGCGGTGGCGCTGACGCCAGCGTGGTGCGTGAATTCGACACGGTGAGCAAGCAGTTTGTGGAAGGCGGCTTCTCCGCACCCGAAGCCAAGACCAGCGTCGAATGGCTGGACATCAACACCGTGTACATCGGCAGCGACTTCGGGCCGGGCTCTTTGACCGATTCAGGTTATCCGCGCCTCATCAAACGCTGGCAACGCGGCCAGGCGCTGGCCAGCGCCACCACGGTGTTTACCGGCAAGGCCAGCGATGTGTCGGTGTATGTCAGTGTGGACAGCACACCCGGCTACCAGCGCACCATGGTGGGCCGGGTTGTCAGTTTTTACACCACCGAACAATTTCTGCTGCTGGACGCAAAAGCGGATGGCAAAACTCGTGGCAGAACCGCCGCTGCCAGCGGCAGCCAGGCCCTGCGCATCAACAAACCCGACGACGCCCAGCTGGCGCTGTGGCGCGACAAAGCACTGCTGACGCTGCGCAGCGACTGGCGCGTGGCGGGCAAAACCTGGCCGCGCGGTGCATTGCTGGTGGCCGATGCCGCTGCTTTTTTGCGCGGCAGGGCCAGCTACACCGCACTGTTCACGCCCACGCCCACACGGTCGCTGGAGGGCTACACCATCAGCCGCGACACCGTGATCCTGAATCTGCTGGACAACGTGGCCAGCCGCATCGAAGAGTGGCGGCCCGGCCCTACCGCAACAACTGCATGGACGATGCGCGAGGTGGCCGCCCCCTACCCTGGCCAGCTGTCTGCCACCGCGCTGCACGACCCACTGTTGCCCAACGACCCGCTGGCCGACGCCTACTTCCTGAACGCTGCCGACTTCCTGACCCCCGACGCGCTGCAATTGCGCCGCACGGGCAGCGACAGCGCACAGCCGCTGAAGTCGCGCCCGACCTTCTTCGACGCCCAGGGCATGCGCGTTGAACAGCGCTTTGCCACGTCCAAAGACGGCACCCGTGTGCCCTACTTTGTGGTCTGGCCAAAAAGTGCCCGCGCCGACGGCAACAACCCCACGCTGCTGTATAGCTACGGTGGGTTTGAGCAGTCGCTGGTGCCTTGGTATTCCGGCACCATCGGCCGCACCTGGACCGGGCAAGGGGGTGTGTTTGTGGTGGCCAACATCCGCGGCGGTGGTGAATTTGGCCCCGCCTGGCACCAGGCGGCCGTGTTGCACAACAAGCAAAAAAGCTACGACGACTTTGCCGCCGTGGCCGAAGACCTGATTGCAGCGCGCATCACGTCACCCCAACACCTGGGCATTGAAGGCGGCAGTAACGGCGGCCTGCTGGTGGGCGCGGTGATGTTGCAGCGGCCAGAACTCTTCAACGCCGTGATCTGCCAGGCGCCGCTGCTGGACATGCAGCGCTATCACAAGCTGCTAGCCGGCGCTTCATGGATGGCCGAATACGGCGACCCCGACAAACCTGCCGACTGGGCCGCGATCTCGCGTTACAGCCCTTATCACAACGTAAAGCCCGGTGTGAAGTTGCCCAAGGTGCTGTTCACCACCAGCACGCGCGACGACCGGGTGCACCCGGGCCATGCGCGCAAGATGGTGGCGCGCATGCTGGAACAGGGCCACAGCCCGCTGTACTGGGAGAACATCGAAGGCGGCCACGGCGGCGCGGCCGACAACAGCCAGCACGCCACCATGCAAGCGCTGGAGTACACCTTCTTGTGGCAACAGCTCGGGGGCCGCTGATTCATACAACGTTTGCAGGCATGCACCGGTGCTGCACTGGATAGACGACCACACGCCCTTGCCGCCGCCCCGGCTGGCACTGGGCGCGGACAGCGACGCGCCGGGCCTGTTGGCTGCTGGCGGACGCGTCACGCCCGAGCGGCTGGTGGAAGCCTACAGCCAGGGCATCTTCCCCTGGTACAGCGCGGGCCAACCGGTGCTGTGGTGGAGCCCCGACCCTCGCATGGTGCTGCCGGTAGGCCGCTTCCACCTGTCGCATTCGCTGAAAAAAACCTTGCGCCGCTTTTTGCGCACCCCCGGCTGCACATTACGTTTTGACAGCCAGTTCGAAGCCGTGATGCAGGCCTGCGCAGCCACGCCCCGCGACGGTCAGGATGGCACCTGGATCGTGCCCGCCATGGTGCACGCCTACACCGAAGGCCACCACGCCGGCTTTGTGCACAGCGTGGAAACCTACATCGACGGCGCGCTGGCCGGCGGCCTGTACTTTGTCAACCTGGGCCGCATGTGTTTTGGTGAATCGATGTTTGCCTGGCGCACCGACGCCAGCAAGATTGCGCTGGCCGCGCTGGTGGCAGCCTGCCGCGTGCGCGGTGTGGCACTGATTGACTGCCAGCAAAACACCGGCCACCTGGCCCGCTTTGGTGCCTTCGAGCTGCCTCGCAAGGAATTTGAACACCATCTGTCACAAACCGTGAACACCACGCCAGTGGCGCGTTGGACCTATGATGAAGATGCCTGGGCCGGCCTGCTGTCAGACGAACCCGGCCAGCACCACAGCCCAGCACCCTTCATTGCCACGTGACCGCCTCCTGACCCCCACGTGACCTACCCCAACGAGTTACCTCTGCGGTCGCTGCAGTTTTATGCAACGGCGCCCTACCCT
>JANNMQ010000079.1:0-1614 GCA_031398045.1 Rubrivivax sp. | reverse complement strand
CCCACGGTTTGCCTTTTGGTCTGCAGCTGGTGGCACGGCGCTACAACGACCCGCTGCTGCTGAACTTCATAGCCGAAGCGGTGCAGCGGGGCCACCTGCCGGCCAGCAGTTTTGAACAGCATGACGGCGCAGACACGGTGGGGCAGGGCGCGCAAATGCTGTCCAGCGTGGTGGCGGCGCCAGTCGCTGCCGAAGAGAGCCTGGTATGAGTGAATCAGCCGCAAACTGTTTGCTCAATGTGCTGGTGGTGGGCTGCGGCAACATTGCAGGCGGGTTTGATGCTGACCGCGCCGCTTCGCTGCCGCCGCTGACCCATGCGGGCGCCTTTTCCAGCCACGGCGCGTTTCAGATCACCGCCTGTGTGGAACCCGACACTTCGCGCCGTCAGGCGTTCATGCAGCGCTGGGGTGTGGCGCAGGGTTTTGACGACTTGTCGGCCGTGGCAGCAGCCCGGCTGCGCGGGCACTTTGACGTCATCAGCCTGTGTTCGCCCACCTTGGCGCATGCGCAGCACATTGAAACCGCACTGGCCTTGCAGCCGCGCTTGATCTTTTGCGAAAAGCCAGTGACGCCCACGGTGGTGCAGACCGCTGCGTTGGTGGCACGCTGCGCGCGCGCCGGTGTGCCGCTGGCGGTGAACCACAGCCGCCGCTGGGCGCCCGACGTGCGGCGCCTGGCGGCTGAACTGCGCAGCGGTGTTTGGGGCGTGGTGCGTTCGGCGGTCGGCACTTACAACAAGGGTGTGCTGAACAACGGCAGCCACCTGGTAGACCTGCTGCACCAGTTGCTGGGCCCGATGGCCTTGCTGCAGGCGGGCGTGGCGGTGGCCGACTTCTGGCCCGACGACCCCACGGTGCCGGCCATGCTGCAAACTGAAAGTGGTGTGCCGGTGCACTTAACCACCGCGCACGCGGGCGACGCGGCCGTTTTTGAACTGCAACTGGTGTGCGAAAAAGGCGTCATCACGATGCAAGACGGTGGCCTCAGTTGGCTGGTGCGCCGCGTCATCAACAGCCCGCATTTTGCCGGCTACCGCGTGCTGGATGCAGGTGCGCAGGTGGACGGTGAATACCAGCGGGCTACGGCGCTGGCGGTAGACAACCTGCATCAGCATCTGGAAGGCGGTGCACCGCTGGCCAGCACCGGCCACACGGCATTGGCCGCCCAGCGTTTGTGTGAGCAGATACGCCGCAAGTCCAACGCACCGCGTGAACCCTGGAAGCCCTGGGCCGACG
This sequence comes from Rubrivivax sp., assembly GCA_031398045.1. Classification (GTDB taxonomy): domain Bacteria; phylum Pseudomonadota; class Gammaproteobacteria; order Burkholderiales; family Burkholderiaceae_C; genus Rubrivivax. The sequence continues at coordinate 379 of JANNMQ010000079.1, read as the reverse complement.
CAGCCGGTTTCAAAGCCGCGGTGGCCACTGCCGCCCACGGTGCTGCCAGCAGCGACGTGCACGCTGCCCCTGCAACACCCCAGCCCAACCGCAGCCCTCTGGCCGCTTAGCTGCCTGAGAGCCTGACAGCCACGCAAGGAATCTTCATGACCACACCCGACACCCTGGCCCTGCTGGGCGGCCCACCCGCTGTGCACCACATCGCGCCCCACCCCAGCATCCTGGGCGATGCCGACGTGGCCGCGGCCACCGACGTCATCCGCGGTGGTGTGCTGTCGGGCTACATCGGTGCCCCCGGTGAGGCCTTCATGGGCGGCCCGCGTGTGCGTGCTTTTGAAGCGCAATGTGCCGCCCACTTCGGCGTCAAGCATGCTTTGGC
>JANNMQ010001127.1:0-4532 GCA_031398045.1 Rubrivivax sp. | reverse complement strand
CACCGGCCGCCGGAATGGGCTCTTGCTGTGTCAGGTCGAGTTTCAGCGCTTTTTCAGTGGTGGTCATGGGCAACCCCAGCGCGGCAGGCCTCAATCAATCTTCACGCCCAGTTCTTTGATCAGCTTGCCCCACTTGGCATGCTCTGCACGCACGTGTGCGGCAAATTCATCGGGGGTGGAGCCGACGGCTTCGTCACCCTGCTTGGCGAAATGGTCCTTCAGCGTGCGCAGTGCCGTGGCCGCATCGCGCTGCAGCCGGTCGACCACATCTTTGGGTGTGCCGGCGGGTGCGAACAAACCAAACCAGGTGCTGGCGTCCATGCCGTTCAGGCCAGCTTCGGCCATGGTGGGCACGTCGGGCAGCGCAGCCAGCCGGCGGCTGCCGGTGACGGCCAGCGCGCGGGCCTTGCCAGCAGCCACCTGCGGCAACACAAGTTCGATGTTGACCACCATGTAAGCGGCCTCGCCGGTGAGCAAGGCGTTGATGGCCTGCGGGCCGCCTTTGTAGGGCACGTGCACCACATCCAGCCGTGCGGCCGACTGCAGCATGGCACCAGCCAGGTGCACGGCCGTGCCGTTGCCAGTGGATGCGTAGTTCAGCTTGCCGGGTTGTGCACGCGCCGCGGCCAGCAATTCGGCGAGGCTTTTCACGTTCAGCGTGGCCGAACTGGTCAGCAGCAACGGCGACGCCGTCACCTGTGTGATGGGCGCAAAGTCCTTCAACGCGTCATAGGACAGGTTGCGATAAACGCCAGGGCCGATGGCGTGGGTGGCCACCGAGCCCAGCAAGATGGTGTAGCCGTCGGGCGCCGCGCGCGCCACCAGGGCCGAACCCACCGTGCCGCCAGCGCCGACACGGTTGTCCACGATCACCGTCTGCCCCAGCTGTTTGCGCATCTCTTCGGCCAGTGCGCGCGCCACGATGTCCAGCGCGCCACCAGCCGGAAACGGCACCACCATCGTCACCGGCTTGGCCGGGAACGCCGACTGCGCCAGCGCGGTTCCGGGCGCGGCCAACAGCCCGATCAGACCAGCGAACCCCGCGCTGCCGATGAAGCTGGTGATGAGCTGCCGACGTCGGTTCATGCAATGCCCCTGGGGAAGGAATGGCGCGGAGGCCATGGCGCGTGCGCTGCCCACGGCGACAGCGGCAAGAAGCGCCGATGCGTGTCCAGACCATAACGACGGCTGGAGCCCCCTTGTCAGTCCAGATCTCATCTATCCATAAGACCAGAAGCCCTTGTTTTCCCCGTTGGAAAGAGATGCAAATCGAACCAGGCGCGCACCACCAAACTCAGGGCGGCCGCCCCGCGTTGCCTTTGTGGCGCCCGCGCGCACCACGGCGCTGTAGGCGCACGGCCCTGGCACAGCGCGCGCCGGGGCCAGGGCCTGTGGCAGGCCAGGGAGGCCCGGCCTTGTGGGTCAGCGCTTGGCCGACACCGGCGCCACCGGCAACGGTGCGCCGCCGGCACCGGCCTTGAACGTCAACGGGCTGACAGCCGCCTGCTGCCCCACACCTGGTTTGGTCCAGTCACACACGCCGTCGGCAAACACAGCTTGCAACCGCGCCCACTGTGGGTCGGTAAACGTGCCGGCGGTGTAGTCGGTGCGCACGTGCGTTTTCAGCTGGCACTTCAACACATGTTCAGCACGTGGGCCACCGGCCACCTGGCGGGGTGACAACGAAGGCTTCAGGAACGGGTCGGCGTCGCACACCGCCTGGTCGGTGGTCTTTACCGTCTGCGTGGCATCGGTGGGCAGGATGCAGAAGTTGGCGGTGTTGGCTGGGCGTGCACGGCGCACCTTGGTTTCGATGCCGTCGGCAGAGGTGTCGGCCTTCAGCGCGGCCAGCCATTGGTTCATGCTGGTGTAGGCGTCCCCTGCCATCGTGCCCGGGGGTGTCAGGCCGGTGCGTGCAAAGCGCCACAGCGCCTGGTTGTTGGCATCGCCGGCTTCAGCTGCAATGCGGTCGCGGATGCCGAAGCTGTACCACTGGTGGTGGATGGGGATGGTGCCGGGTGTGTTGCCCGGCGGCACCGTGATGTTGGAATCGTCCCACCCGCGCATGTCGATGATGGCGGTCTTGGCCAGCTGTTTGCCGCTGGCCACGATGCCCGAGCGGTAGGCGATTTCCAGCGCTGCCGTGTCGGCCGTGCTGCGCGCGGCGCGCGGGGTGCTGTCGCGGTCGATGCCGCCCACCAGCTCGTTCAGCGTCACGTAGTCTTCGGCGGTGATGGCGCCGTCGCGCAGGGCTTTCAAGCCGTACTGCACACCGGTGTTGTCGCGTGTGTCGCGTGCCGCCGGGGAACCTGGCACCTTGCCCCAGATCGATTCGCCCCAGCTCCAGGCATTGCAGCGCGGCAGGTTGGCGGTGGTCACAGGGTTGGCAGGGTCATAAACGGCGCTGTTGGGCAACTCGCAGTTGTTGCTGAAGGTGGTGGCGCGGGTGATGGCACCGGTGGTGTTGTTGGTGACCGTGGTGCCCAGGTACAAGCCGGCGCGGCCGTTGTTGCCAAAAGCATTGAACCAGGCGTGGCAGGCGCTCTGGTCGGGGTGGCCGTTAATGGCCGCCTTCTTGGCGTTGATCTGTGCCTGCGTCAGGCCAGTACCCAGCGCCAGCCAGGCCGGTTTTTGGTAGGCCTCGACCAGCACCACGCAGTCGCCCACTTCCATCGATGTGGTTTCTGAATCGGGGTAGGTGCAGGTGGTGGTGATGCCGTCCAGCAAGCCCGGCATGATGGAAGCCGCCATGTTGGAGTTGATGGAACCACCCGAGCAGCCCGAGCCAATGGTGAACTTGATGTTGCCGTAGGTGTCGGCGATGTGCTCTTTCATCATCATCACCGTTTCGCTCATCATCACGCGGTTGGAGTTGCGCGCTGAATCGGTCATGCTGTTGGCCACCACCAGCGCGCCCTTGGCCAGTTGAGCATCGCTGCCCGACCAGGCCGTGGCGGGCCGTGTCTGGCGCCGTGGTTGGCCGGTGCTGGCGCCAAAGTTGAACAGCACCGTGCGGTTCCAGCCGGCGTGGGGCGCTTGCGGGTTCCAGCTTGTTTTGGTGGCGTCATACAACACCGCAATGTCGTAGATGCCGCGGTTCATGGTGCCGCGTTCCACACGCACGATGTAAGGCACGGTGGCACCGGCGTCGGTGGTGGTGCTGGCCAGGTCACCCGGTGTGGTGCCCATGGTGTACGGTTTGAAGCAGGCATTCGCTGGCGGCGTGGCGCTGGTGGCTGGTGCGGTGGCGTTGGGGTTCACGCTGGGGCTGGGGTCGGGCAGGCCCAAGCTGCAGCCGGCGGTGGTGGTGCGGTAATAGAGCTTGGTCTCGGAGGCGATGTTGCAGTGGGTGTCGGGTGCACCGGCCAAGCCGCTGGCATTGGTGGCTGGCGTGTTGCCGTTGACGGCCTGCGGCACTGGCGTGGCGCAATAAAAGGGCGTGATGTGCGCGCCCGACAGCACCGGGCCCTGGCGGGGCGCGTTGGTCACCTTCAAGGTGGCCGCTTCGGTGCCGTCCGTGTAGGCCACGACCGTGTTGTCGCCAGCGGCCAGGCCGTTGACCACGCCCACATAACGCCCGTCGCCATCGCGCACGAAAGCGCTGGTGACGTCGCGGCCCGCCACTTCAACGCGCAGGCCGGTGGCAATGGCGCCAGGGGGCACCAGCACAGCCAGCGTCACATCACCGCCGCTGACGAGGTCGGCGCGGTTGTTCAGCGTCTTGATTTCGACCGGGGGGACGTCGGCGTTGTCGCAGCCGGCCAGCAGGGCCAGCACAGCAAGACCGATGCCGCCCAGCAGCAGCGGGCGGGGAGTGGTGCGCAATTTCATGGGGTTGTCTCCTGACGGTGGGGGTGAAGGTGCGCACGGATTGACGCCCTGGCTGAGCACCATGCTAAAACCGCGTGCCGCGCCGCCCATGCGGCGAAACCCGCAGCGTGTTGTCTGACAAGGGCGCGGGCTTGACAGCCGCAGCCGTTCAGGACAACGCGCTGTCGGGCGGGCCGATGTCAAAACCGAGCAACGGTGACACGTCGGCCACACCGGCCACTTGGCGCAAACGGCCCAGCAACCGCTTGGGTGCAGACCCATTGATGACGCCGATGGCGTCCAGCTTGTCGCTGATGGACAAACCTGCGGCGTGCAAAGCCCGCGCGGCGTGCGCAACATTGGCGCCGGGCTGCAGCGTCACTGTCCAGTGTGGCGCTGCTGCCGGGGCGTCGGGCGCGGGCTGGGCTGCGCGCTTCACCGGGCGTTTCACCGGGCGCCCGGCTGGGCTCTTGGCTGGGCGCTTGGCTGGGCGCTTGGCAGCAGACGTTGCCGCCGACTTGGCAGGAGGCTTGGCAGGAGGCTAGGCCTTGGGTACGGGGGCGATGGGCATGGTGCTTTGATTGTCGCGTCAACCACGCCGGATGCCAGCAATTTGTCAGGGCGCCTGCACCAGCCCCCGGCCGACGCGGGCGGCCGCGTAGGGCAAAGGCCGCGCTGTGGACCCCCAACCGAATCCTTGCTCGAAAACAGCACGAACCGAC
>JANNMQ010001069.1:0-1761 GCA_031398045.1 Rubrivivax sp. | reverse complement strand
ACTACGGCTCGGCCGAAGTCATCACCGGCGAATTGCTGGCCGGCGGCGCGGCTGCAAGGGGTGTGCGCGCCTTCACCAAATGGTGCCCGTCGCCGGGCCTGATGACCACCGAGGTGGTGCGCGCCGGTGTCGAGCGCTCGCTCAAGCGCATGCGCACGAACCGTATTGACCTGCTGCAGTTCCACTGGTGGACCTTTGAACACCCGGGCTGGCTGGACGCCATGCACGAACTGGCGCGCCTGCGTGAAGAGGGCCTGATCGGCGCCATTGGTCTGACCAACTTTGACACCGCGCACCTGCGCGTGCTGCTGGCCGAGGGCATCCCCATTGCCAGCAACCAGGTCTGCTGTTCGCTGCTGGACCGCCGCGCCACTGAGGCGATGCAGACGCTGTGTGTTGAACGTGGTGTGAAGTTGCTGTGTTATGGCACGCTGGGCGGCGGCTTCCTCAGCGAACGCTGGCTGGGCGCACCCGAGCCAGCGGCCACGGGTGAAATCGGCGACTGGAGCAAGATGAAGTACCAGCGCTTCATCAACGCCGTGGGCGGCTGGGCGGCGCTGCAGGGAGTGCTGCAGGCCGCACACACGGTGGCGCAGCGGCACGGCGTGTCCATCGCCAACGTGGCTGCACGCTGGGTGCTGGAGCAGCCCGCGGTGGCGGCCGTGATCGTGGGCGCACGGCTGCTGGAACGTGAGCACCGGGCCGACAACGCACGGGCGTTTTCATTTGCGTTGAGTGAAGACGACCGCGCGCTGCTGGACCGCGCCTTCGCGGCCACCAAAAGCATCCCCGGCGACTGCGGCGACGAATACCGCAAGCCGCCCTTCCTGACCGCCAGCGGCGACCTGAGCCACCACCTGGATGCGCTGCCGAAGGTGTACGAACGCCAGGTCGTGCCGGACTACAGCGATCGCTGGCGCATCAGCAGCGGCAGCGTGTGGGAGCCGCTGGCCGGCTATTCACGCGCGGTGCGCACGGGCAACCGCATCCTGGTCTCGGGTACCACGGCCACGCATGGTGCGGGCCAACTGGTGGGGCGTGGTGATGCGGGTGCACAAGCCACCTGGATCCTGGACAAGATCGCCGCCGCGCTGTCGTCGCTGGGCGGCCGGCTGGAAGACGTGGTGCACACGCGGGTCTACCTGCAGAATGTAGCGGATTGGGAAGCCGTGTCGCGCGAACATGGGCGGGTGTTTGGTGACATTCGGCCCGCCAACACGCTGCTGCAGGTGGGGGCGCTGGTGGGAGACGGGTACTTGGTGGAGATCGAGGCTGAGGCGGAAGTGGTGGGCTGAGGGTGTTGGAGGCCGGGTGACGGTGGTGGGTTGCAGGGCCGCGTCAACTGCCGCCGCCGCGCATCCGGGCAAGCCACTTCACCGACTCTTGGGTATGGGGATGCTCGGCGCCCAGCTTCGTTTCCGACCCCTGCGCTGCAAGACTCATCAGCCCGATTGCGTCGTGGCTCCGATCCAGAGTCCAGTATGTGAGGGCCAGGTTGTACATCGAGGTCAGCGTGTCGAGGTGCTCATCGCCTAGCACCCGGCGCTGAACGGCTAGCACCTGTTCCTGCAAGCTGCGCGCGCCTACTAGGTCGCCCTGCGCACTCAGTGCGATGGCCAAGTTGTTCACCGAGGTCAGCGTGTCGGGGTGCTCATCGCCCAGCACCCGGCGGCTAACGGCCAGCACCTGTTCCTGCAAGCTGCGCGCGCCCACTAGGTCGCCCTGCGCACGCAGCGTGATGGCCAAGTTGTTCACCGAGGT
>JANNMQ010000997.1:0-3613 GCA_031398045.1 Rubrivivax sp. | reverse complement strand
TGCGGTGGGTGACGGCGGCTTCACGGTTTTTGGTGCGTTGACGGCGCGCACGCGGGGCCGCATCGGGTTGCGCGGTTGCGCCGCGGGTTTGACGCTGAGCTTGGTACGGGTGGCCATGTCGGCATTTCACCATGCCAGGGCTTCGGCACCATGGCGCGCTGCCCGTCAAGCGCCGCAGATGCATGCAGCGTGCGGTGCGTCTTGTGAGGAAAGGCTGCAGGCGACGACACAGCGTCAGGAAATTGAGTACGCTCAGAATTGTCAGGAGGCAGGACCATGCAATGGTTGTTCAGAAGGGCTTGGGTGCTGGCGGCGTTGTGGGCCGGCCTACAGGGCTTGGCTGCCGCAGAATTGCCTGCTGCCCGGCAAGACCGTGTCGACCGCGCATTGCTCGACTACGAGTCTGGTCGCTTGAGTGCTGCGCGCAGGGCCTTCCAGCAGCTGGCCCAGCAGGGCGTGCCGGTGGCGCAGTACAACCTGGCCGTGATGCACCTGCGCCAGGAACTGCCCGGCGCCAGCTTGGCACAGGCCCGCCGCTGGATGGAGCGCGCCGCCTGGGGCGGTTTTGTGACCGCGCAACATGACTTGGGGCAAGCCCTGGAAACCGGCGCTTTCGGCCGCCGCAATCTGGTGTTGGCGCACGACTGGTATGCACGGGCGGCTGCTGGCGGCAGTGTCAGCGCCCAGGTGGCGATGGGCACTGCGTTTTACCTGGGGCGTGGGCGGTCCAAAGATGCGGTGCAGGCTGCAGACTGGTTTCGCGAGGCCGCCAAAGCAGGTGATGTGGGTGCGATGTACCTGCTGGCTGCGATGTACGAAAAGGGTGACGGCATTGCCAGCGACCGACGCCTGGCCCGTTATTGGTACGCCGCCGCAGCGGCCCTGGGCGATGAAGCCGCGCCCCACAAGCTGAAGGAGCTGGACGCTGCAGGTGCGGCTGCAGGTGCGGCTGAAGTTGCGGCTGAAGTTGCGGCTGAAGTTGCCCGCAGCTGAAGCTCCGGCGCCGTTACAGCACCACCTTCACCATCGGATGTGTGGACAGCGTGCGGTACAGCTCGTCCAGCTGTTCACGGCTGGTGGCGGTAACCGTCAAGGTCAGCCCCAGGTAGTTGCCGGCCTTGCTGGGGCGGCGCTCCACCGTGGTGGCGTCAAACAGAGGGTCGAAGCGGCGGGCGATGTCCAGCATCGCGGCCTCAAAACCTTCGGCTTGTTGCCCCATCACCTTGATGGGAAACGCGCTGGGGTAGTCGATGAGGCTGGGCGCCGATGACGGGCCCTGGGTGGGTGGTGAAGTTGCCATGACCCGTGGACCTCAGATCGACATCAAAACCTTGGCGCGTTCATAGGCCTCGTGCAGCCGTGCATACACCGGGCCGGGCTTGCCGCGCAAGGCACCATGGCCCACCGGTTCACCATCGATGTGGGTCACGGGCAAAACTTCTTTGGTGGCCGAGCTCAGCAACACTTCATCGGCAGCGCGCACGTCGGCCTCTGAAATCGGACGCAGGTTGTAGGCGATACCGCAGTCTTCACACAGTTCACGCAGCAGTTCCACACGGATGCCTTCCAGCACATGGTCGCTCTTGGGCGGGCCCAACAGCGCGCCTTCGTGCGCGATCCACACGTTGCTGGCCGCCGCTTCGGTGAGGTAGCCGTCGCGGAACATGATGGTTTCCAGCGTGCCGTGGTCGGCCGAGATCTGGCGCGCCAGCACGTTGCCCAGCAAGCTGGTGCTTTTGATGTCGCCGCGCTCCCACCGAAAGTCGCGCGCCGTGGTGCAGGCCACGCCTTTGTGGCGCTGTTCGGGGCTGGGGTGTTTCATCGGGTTGTTCATCATGAACACGGTGGGCGTGATGTCCTTGGGCATCACATGGTCGCGCGGCGCCACACCGCGTGTGACCTGGATGTACACCACCTGGTCGGCCTCAGGACGCGCCGCCACCAGCGCGCGGCAATGTGCCAGCCACTGCTCGCGTGTGTACGGGTTTTCGATGCGCACCTTGGCCAGCGAGCGGTCCAGCCGCGCCACGTGTTCGTCAAACCTGAACAGCCGTTTGTTGTACACCGGCACCACGTCGTAGATGCCGTCACCAAAGATGAACCCGCGGTCCAGCACCGGAATGCGGGCTTCAGCCAGCGGCATGAATTCACCGTTCAGAAAGCAGATGGGTTGTGTCATGGCGGTGTGGGGTGCGGGTGGTGGAGCAGGGCTTTTGATCGATAGCGCAGTTCATACAAAGGCTGGTTACCCTGACTGTAGTGCCAGCGCGCCAGCGCGTACACGTATCGTCTGCGCCATGGCTGATGGTGATCAAAACTTGGGTTTGGCAGGGTTTGGCTGGGTTTGGCTTCAGTGAGACCGCGCGCAGCGCTGCGCCTATTTGATCCACAAACGCAAGGCGTCCCAAGCACGCCCAAAGAAGCCGGCCAGCGCCACGGGCTCCAGCACCACCAGGGGCACGCTGGCGATGGCGGCGCCATTGGCCGAAGTGATCTTGATGGCGCCCACGGCCTGGCCGGCAGTCAGTGGCGCCAGCAGGGGGTCGGTGCGCTCCAGGGTGGTTTTTATCTTGTCGCCTTCGCCCTTGGGCACACTGACCACCAAGGCCCCGGGCGCACCCAGCTTGGCCTCTTTTTTGTCGCCTTTCCACACCTGCACGGTGGTTACCGGCTTGCCGGCTTCAAACAGCCGCACCGCATCCCAGGCCTGCCAACCCCAGTTCAACAGTTTCTGACTTTCATTGGCGCGCCCCTCGCGTGAAGCGGCGCCCAGCACCACGCTCAGCAAACGACGCGGCCCGGCCGGTGTTTCGCGCACCGCGCTCGACACCAGGCAGTAGCCGGCAGTTTCGGTGTAGCCCGTTTTCATACCGTCCACCGTGGGGTCGCGGCCGAGCAGCATGTTGCGGTTGTCTTGTTTGATGTTGTTGTAGGTGTACTGGCGCAGCGAGTACAGCGCGTAGTGGGTAGGGTGTTCGTTGATGATCTTCGCCGCCACCGTGGCCACGTCGCGTGCGCTGCTGTAGTGGCCCGGTTCGGTGAGGCCGCTGACGTTTTTGAACTGTGTGTTTTTCAGGCCCCAGGCCTGGGCCTGGCGGTTCATGCTCGCCACAAAACCGTCCAGCGTGCCGCCCACGGCCTCGGCCAGAGCTATCGCGGCGTCGTTGCCGCTTTGCACAATCAGCCCACGCAGCAGTTCGGCCACCGTGGGCCTCATCGTGGTGTCGATGAACATCAATGAGCCGCCGCCTTTGCGTTCGGCCCAGGCGCGTTCAGACACGGCAAGCGTCTGGTCGAGCGCCAGCTTTTTGTCGCGCACGGCGTTGAACACCAGGTAAGCCGTCATCAACTTGGTCAGCGAAGCGGTGTCGGCCTGTGCGTCGGCAGCGCGTTCGGCCAAAACCTGGTTGCTGGCCAGGTCGATCAAGATGTACTGGCGCGCGGCGATTTCCGGCGGTTGGGGTGCCTGGGCGTGGGCGGCAGCGGTCAAGAGTGCAGCCAGCAAGGTGGCCAGAAGTTGGGTCAGCAGTCGGTTCATGTCGTTAGTTAAAAGGCATCAGGGCTGAACGGGTTGCGCTGCCAAGGCGCGCAACACGATCTGTTTCAAGGCGGG
>JANNMQ010000982.1:0-2273 GCA_031398045.1 Rubrivivax sp. | reverse complement strand
AATGCGAACATGCCTTCACAGGCCTGCAGCGCAGCTTCAAGACCCCAGACGGTTATGCAGCCCAACAGCGTTTCGGTGTCGGAGTGTCCGCGCCAGTTGAATGCGGTGTGCGGTGCAGACTGTTCGAGCCTGCGCCGCAGTGCGGCGTGGTTGTAGATTTCGCCGTTGAACACGATCGCCAGCCGCTGGTCGTGGCTGATCATGGGTTGCCGCCCGGCTTCGCTCAACTCCACCACCGCGAGTCGGCGATGGCCCAGGACCAAAGGTACATCAGGTTCCAACCAGATGCCCGCTCCGTCCGGGCCGCGGTGGGCAATGGCATCGAGCATGATTTGGCACTGCTGTTCTCGCGCGCCAGGGGACGCACCCGGCCGCCCGAAGTAACCCGCTATTCCGCACACAGGACATTCTCTTCAAAAGGGTAGATGCCGGCGTGCACGGCTGGAGTGGGGTGGTCGTGCGGCATGCGCCGGTATGCTATCCGATGGTCTTTTGGCCACCGAGCGGCCCCCTGTCTCGTCCTCGGTGCCAACGCCGGGTCTGTGTCACCCGAACCCCACCGGGACACCCCACCAGGCCGCCATGTCGTCGCCGGTACACTTTGGGGCTGATACTTTTGTCGCGCAAGTGTTTCCAAATCCACTCCAGAGGCTGGGAAAGCCCGGTGGCCGCGCATCTTGGAGCCCCCCTTAAACACCCGCCGCCGCCTCCACCAGCATGAAGATTGGCTACGTCTGCACGAATTACAATAACTCGCACTTCACCCTTGCTGCAGTGGCCAGCCTGATGGGAAATGTGGGCCACGATATCGAAGTGGTGGTCGTCGACAACGCCTCTGGCAGCGCAGAGGTCGCCCAGCTGGCGGACCTGCCACAACGCTTTTCCAATGTCAGCGTAATTGCAAACCCGGAAAACTCGGGCTACTTCCGGGGCCTCAATCTGGGGCTGAGCGAGCTGCGGAGGAAGCGAAGCGACATCGAGTGGGTGATCGTTGGCAACAACGATCTTGAGTTTCCGCCCACGTTCTGCGGTTTGGTCGAAAACGCGGCGGCTTCACTTCGTGTGCACTCGGTGATTTCACCTGACATCGTCACGCTGGACGGCGAACACCAGAACCCTCACGTCATCTCCGGCATTAGCACGGTGCGGGAGATTTTTTACGACCTCTACTATGCCAACTACCATCTCGGGCGACTGATCTACCGAATTGCCAAGCAGTTTCCCAGACTCTCGAAGCGGACTGACGAAGAACAGTGGCAGACACCGCGGTCCATCTACCAGGGCCATGGCTCCTGCTACCTGCTGACGCCGCGCTTCTTCTCGCAGTTCACTGAACTGTGGGCACCCACGTTCATGATGGCCGAGGAGTTTTTCCTCAGCAAGCAACTCAGCGACGTGGGGGAGCAGGTGTACTACACCCCTGAGTTGCGCGTCACGCATCACTGGCACGGTTCACTGGACAGCATCCCCAGCAGGCGACGCTGGGACATGGCTCGAGATGCGCACCACGAGTACCGCAAGTACGTGAAAGTCTTTAAGCGCCACTGACCCCGCACGCACCCTGCCCGAACCTGTTTCGCAATTGATACGCCATGAGCACGACCCGAATTTGCAGCAACTGCGTGATGGATACCACCGACTCGCGCATCACCTTTGATGCCCAAGGCGTGTGCGACCACTGCAACACGTTTTTCACCAAGGTCAAGCCGCACTGGCACACCGACGCCCGTGGCGAGGCCGAGCTCCGCGCCATGGTGCAGAAGATCAAAGCCACGGGCCAGGGCAAGGACTTCGACTGCATCATCGGCATGAGCGGCGGCATCGACAGCTCGTACCTCACCTACGTCGCCACTGAATATGGCCTGCGGCCCCTGGTCTTTCACGTGGACGCGGGCTGGAATTCACAGGAGGCCGTGAACAACATCGAGAAGCTGGTTGACCAGCTCGGCCTGGACCTCTACACCGAGGTCATCGACTGGGAGGAGATGCGCGACCTGCAGCTGTCGTTCTTCAAGTCGGGTGTGCCGCACATCGACACACCGCAAGACCACGCATTTTTCGCCACGATGTACAAGTTTGCCGAACAGCACAACATCAAGTACATCCTGACCGGCGCCAATCTGTCCACCGAGTGCATCCGCAACCCGATCGAGTGGATGTACTACCAGAGCGACGCCATTCAGCTGAAGGACATTCAACGCCGCTTCGGCACCAAGGAACTGGTGAACTTCCCCACCACGTCGATCCTGCGCCACAAGATCTGGTTGCCCTAC
>JANNMQ010000962.1:0-2526 GCA_031398045.1 Rubrivivax sp. | reverse complement strand
CACAGTGCGATGCAGGATGTTCATGCGTTTCTTCCTTGGCGGCGTCGCGGTTGCGCTGTCGCGTCCGCGAGCAATTGATTTGTCAACGAAGAGAGTAGCCGACAAGGCGAGGCGCACCAAACGCCAATCCGGCGGGCGATTTCACCGGCTGAAATGTTTGTCGATCCTACCGGGCGGACCCCCGCTGGTGCTGGCGCTGGTGTTGGGTGACAAGGCCGAAGACTCGTTTCGCCAGGCGATGTTGGTGTCGCAAGGCGAGCTGAGCATCATGTACGCCAACCCGCTGGTGGGTTCCATCACCACGCTGGCCTTGGTGATGCTGTTCTGGCCGCTGATTTCCAAGTTGATGGGCAAGCTGCGGCCAGCCAAGTTAGACCCGTTGGCGGCCCAGCGCCCTGTAGATTGAACGCCAAGGAGCTCTGACATGCCCGTCATCGCATTGACCCAAGGGATGGGCTCGCTGGCCCAGGACATCGCCGAAGGCCTGGCTCACGACCTCGGGCTGTCGACGCTGCAGCACGAAGTGGCCGAGCGCGTGGCTGACAAGATGCACGTGTCCAAGAGCCTGATCAACCGGCTGCGTGCCGGCAAAGCCGGGCTCATCGAAGGCCTGCGTGCCGACCGCCAGGCGCTGGCTGTCTACACCGCCGAGGAAGTGCTGGACGCGGCGGCGCAAGGCAACGTGGTGATACGCGGATGGGGCGCCACGCAGTTGCTGCGCGCGGTGCCGCATGTGCCTTGCCTACGCGTCATGCGGCCTTTGCCGCAGCGCGTTCAATGGCTGATGCAGGAACTGGGCACCGACGACCAAGACCTGGCCGAAAGCGAAATCAAGCGCAGCGACAACGCCAATGCGTCGCGCATGCACGACCAGTTTGGCGTGCAGTGGGGCGACCCGGCGCTGTTTGACATGGTGCTCAACATGGACCGGCTGTCGGTGCCCACCTGCATCGAGCAGATCAAGCTGCTGCTGCGGCGGCCAGAGTTTGCCGAGACCGATGCTTCGCGTGCGATGCTGCAGGGCATGGCTTTGGCAGCACGTGTGCGGGCAGCGCTGAATGCCGATGCAGCCACCCATGCGGTGGACATTGCCATCGAGGGACTTGAGGGCCACGTCACGCTGCGCGGCATCGTGGCTGACGAGGCCGAGAAGGCTGCCACGTTGCGTGTGGCCATGGCCGTGGCGGGCGTGCAGGCCATCGACACCCAGCAGCTGCACGCGGTGTCTGATGCCAAACATTTCCCCACCAATCGGCGTTGAACGGCTGTAGCCCCCGCGGCGCGGGTGGCCGCACCTTCAAATCTTGCCGCGTTGTTTCAGCCTGCTCAGCGTTTCTGCCGACAGGTTGAGGTAGGACGCGAGTTCCTTTTTCGGTATCCGCTCGGCCAAAGCGGGGTGTTTGCGCTCAAAGCGATGCACCCGACCCGGTGCGTCCAGCAGGTGCAGGGTGATGGTGTGCGCCATCACCTCGCTCATCAGGCTCATCACCTCGTACTCGAAGCTGGTCTTCAAAGCGGGATGGCTGTCGATGAACTCCACCCATTGCGGCATCGGCAGCTTGGCCACCCGGGCCTTGGTCAAACACACGATGCTGTAAGGCGTGGGCGTGTTCAGTCGCCAGGCGGCGTAGCTGGTTTCCATGTCGTGCGCGTCTGCGAAGCGCAGGATCATTTCCTTCGCGTCGGCGTTGGTGACCACGCGCTTAAGGATGCCGCCCAGCACAAAATACTGTTCCATGTCGTGCACCCCTTGGTGCAGCAGGTGGTCGCCCTTGTTGGCATCGACGATGACCAACAAGCGTTCCAGTTGATGCCGATCGGCATCGCTGACGGCGTGCAGCACCCGGTTCTGGCGCAGTTCCAGCCTGATGACCTTGTGTTCGGGGTGGTTGTCGAGTGGGGTTGCTGTCATGGGCAGAGTGTGGGGCCCCGGATGTGGGATCGCACCCGCGTGGAAGTCAAATCCTGAATCTTGACCGCGGTCAACGGCAGTTTTGTAGGGCAATTCCTATCATAAGTGTCACGACCAGCCAGGCGAGCGAAGCCCGTTCAACCGGGTGCCGAGCCACAAGGAGACCCTTCAGATCATGACCACCGACAACCACACGCGCGAGCTGATCGACGGCTTTCACCTCGTCATCGAAGCGCTGAAGCTGAATGACCTGAACACCATCTACGCGCTGCCGGGCATTCCCATCACCGACCTGACGCGCATGGCCCAGCGCGAAGGCCTGCGCGTCATCGCTTTTCGGCATGAACAGCATGCAGGCAACGCCGCTGCGGCTGCGGGTTATCTCACCGGCAAACCGGGCATCTGTCTGACCGTTTCAGCGCCGGGTTTCCTAAACGGACTGACGGCGCTGGCCAACGCCACCGTCAACTGCTTCCCGATGATTCTGATCAGCGGCTCCAGCGAACGCGAAGTGGTGGACCTGCAGCTAGGCGACTACGAAGAGATGGACCAGCTGGCCATCGCCAAACCGTTGTGCAAGGCAGCCTACCGCGTGCTGCACGCGCTAGAGATCG
>JANNMQ010000788.1:0-15754 GCA_031398045.1 Rubrivivax sp. | reverse complement strand
TGTGTCGAGCAGCGTGGGGCCGATATTGCCGGCCATCACCACCGTGATGCCGGCACGCGCCACCAGCAAAGCCGTCATCGCCGTCACGGTGGTTTTGCCATTGGTGCCGGTGATGGCCAGCAGTTGCGGCGCGTAGCCGCGCTGCGCCTTCAGATCGGCCAGTGCGTGCACAAACAGGTCCAGCTCACCCTTCACGGCCAGGCCGCTGGCGCGGGCCTGCTGCAACAGCGGCGCGATGCGTTCGTCATGCGGCGCCAGGCCCGGGCTCTTCAGCACCAGCCGGTAGCCGGCCTGCAACGCCTCAGCGGTGGGCAGCAAGGCCAGCCTTTGCACGGCGGGCAGCTCTTGTGCCAGCGCGGCATCTTGCGGCGCCTGTTCGCGCGAGTCCCACACGCTCACCTGTGCGCCATGGCGCACACACCAGCGTGCCATGGCCAAGCCGCTGGCGCCCAGGCCCAAAATCAAGACGGGGGTGTCGCGCAGGAAGTTCATTGCGTTTTCACTGCAACTTCAGCGCAGTTTCAAGCTCGCCAGGCCGATCAGGCACAGCAGCATGGTGATGATCCAGAAGCGCACCACCACCTGGCTTTCGGCCCAGCCTTTTTTCTCGAAGTGGTGGTGCAAGGGCGCCATCAAAAAGATGCGGCGGCCTTCGCCGTATTTTTTCTTGGTGTACTTGAACCAGGCCACCTGCAGCATCACCGACAGCGCTTCGGCCACAAAGATGCCCCCCATGATGGCCAGCACAATTTCTTGCCGCGTGATGACGGCGATGGTGCCCAGCGCACCACCCAGCGACAGCGCGCCCACGTCGCCCATGAACACCTGCGCCGGGTTGGCGTTGAACCACAAAAACGCCAGGCCCGCACCGGCCATGGCCGAGCAGAACACCAGCAGCTCACCGGCGCCCGGTATGTAGGGAAACAGCAGGTACTTGCTGAACACGGCATTGCCCACCACGTAGGCAAATACACCCAGCGCCGAGCCCACCATCACCACCGGCATGATGGCCAGGCCGTCCAGGCCGTCGGTGAAGTTGACGGCGTTGCTGGAGCCGACGATGACAAACCAGGTCAGGATGATGAAACCGAAAACACCCAGCGGGTAACTCACGCTTTTGAAAAACGGCACCATCAGGTCGGCGCGCGGTGGCAGGTCGTTGGAAAAGCCGCTTTGCACCCAGCGCAAAAACAGTTCCAGCACACGCAGGTTGCTGGTTTCTGAAACGCTGAAAGCCAGGTACAGCGCGGCCACCAGACCAATCAAGGTCTGCCAGAAGAATTTTTCGCGCGAGCGCATGCCTTCAGGGTCTTTGCGCACCACCTTGCGGTAGTCGTCCATCCAGCCGATGGCGCCAAAGCCGAAGGTGACCAGCATCACCACCCAGACGAAGCGGTTGCTCCAGTCAAACCACAAGAGGGTGCTGACCGCGATGCCGATCAGCACCAGCACGCCGCCCATGGTGGGCGTGCCGCGTTTTCCCAAGTGGGCTTGCACACCGTATTCGCGTATGGGCTGGCCGATCTTCAATTCGGTCAGCCTGCGAATCACCCAGGGGCCAAAGGCCAGGCCTATCAGCAGCGAGGTCATGGCCGCCAACACGGCACGGAAGGTGAGGTACTGCACCACACGCAGGAAGCCCAGGCTTTCTGGGAACTGTGTCATCAACCATTGCGACAGGCTCAGCAGCATGCGGCCTCCGCACCGGGTTGCGGTTCAGTAGGCACCGCAGCCTGCACGCTGGTGGCCCACTGCTGTTGCAGCGCCTGCACCACCTGTTCCATCTTCATGAAGCGTGAACCCTTGACCAGCGCCGAAGCCGCTGCGGGCGCTTGCTGCAGGGCGGCCACCACCGCCTGCGCATGGTCGAAATGGCGCGTGGCGCCCACATGCACACACAGCGCACCCGCAGCCCACACGGTTTCGATGCCGCGCTGGTGCGCATGGGCGCCCACCTCGGCATGGAACTGCGGGCCCTGGCTGCCCACCTCGCCCATATCGCCCAGCACCAACCAGCGCGGTGCGGGCAGGCTGGCCAGCACGTCGATGGCCGCCAGCACCGAGTCGGGGTTGGCGTTGTAGCTGTCGTCGATCAAGGTGACGGGCTGACCGGCGCGCTGCAACTGCAGCACCTGCGAGCGGCCGGCCACAGGCCTGAAATCAGCCAGCCCCTGCACCACCGCAGACAGCGGTGCACCAGCGGCCAGGGCCGCGGCAGCGGCTGCGGCGGCGTTGTGCAGGTTGTGCTGGCCCGGCAGGTGCAGCGTGGTGGTGCCGCGGCCAGCGGGTGTGTGCAGCAGCACTTGCAATGGCAGGGCCACCGGCAAACCAGGGGCGTGGCTGCCCGGGGCCGCGGCTTGAACCTGCAGCACCACATCGGCGCCGGCCTGCAACCCGAAGGTCAGTACCTGGCGCTGACCAGCCAATGGTTGCCACAGCGGCCGGTAGGTGTCGTCAGCCGGCAGCACCACCACGCCATCGGCACCCAGTGCGCTGATGGCGCTGCCGTTCTCTTCAGCCACCGCTTGCACGCTGGCCATGAATTCCTGGTGTTCACGCTGTGCGTTGTTCACCACCACCACGGTGGGTGCGGCCAGGCGCGCCAGCAGGGCTATCTCGCCCGGGTGGTTCATGCCCAGTTCCAGCACGGCCGCGCGGTGGCCCCGGCTGCCGTCGGGCTGCAGGCCCTGGCGCAGGCGCAGCAGCGTCAGCGGCACCCCGATGTGGTTGTTCAGGTTGCCGGCAGTGGCCAGCGCGGCGTCGCCCTGCCAGGCGCGAAAGATGGCGGCCACCATCTGCGTGACGGTGGTTTTGCCGTTGCTGCCCACCACGGCCACCAGCGGCAGCACACAGCGTTGGCGGTGGCCCGCAGCCAGCTGCTGCAGGGCCAACAAGGTGTCGGGCACCAGCAAGCCCGGCAGACCCGGCCCCAGTCCGTGGCTGGCCAGCGCTGCCACGGCGCCGCTGGCCTGCGCCTGGGCCAGGAAGTCGTGGCCGTCAAAACGGTCACCCCGCAGCGCCACATACAGGTCGCCCGGGCGCAGCGTGCGGGTGTCGGTGTGCACACGCTGCAGCGCCACGTTGTGGGTGCCCACCAGCTGGCTGCCGGGTATCAGGGCATGCGCTTGCGCCAGCGTCATCAGCACAAGGCACCCGCCTGCTGTTTGGTGGTGGTTGCAAGAGGGGATGACGCTGCGCCCGGGGCTTGCCCGCTGGCAAGGGTTGCAGAGCCTGCAGCGCGCAAGGCCAAGGCCTGCCGTGCTTCATCTTCATCAGAAAAATCGTGCTTCACACCCGCCACCTCTTGGGTGCGTTCATGCCCTTTGCCGGCCAGCAGCACCACATCACCCGGCGCGGCGGCCTGTACGGCGTGTGCGATGGCAGCGCGGCGGTCTTCGATGACCCGCACGCGCTGCTGCAAGGCACTGGCCGGGATGCCAGCCAGCATCTGCTGCAGGATGCGCGCCGGGTCTTCACTGCGCGGGTTGTCGCTGGTCAGCACCACCTGGTGGGCCCCCTGTGCGGCGGCGGCACCCATCAGCGGGCGTTTGCTGGCGTCGCGGTCACCGCCACAGCCCACCACACACCACAGCCGGCCCTTGCGCGCAGCCGCCAGCGGCGCCAGTGCGCGCAGCACCTGCTGCAGCGCGTCGGGGGTGTGGGCGTAGTCCACCACCACGTCCACATCGCTGCGGCGCATCTCTTCGGTAGTGCCAGCGTCAGCCGCAGCGCCTACCGACACCCGCTGCATGCGCCCAGGTACCGGCCGCAGCGTGGCCAACGCCGCGCAAGCATCCACCAGCGGCACACCCAGGGCACGCAACCCACCCAACACCACCAGCAAGTTGCTGGCATTAAAACGCCCCACCAGTGCACTGCGCACGGGCACCGGGGTAGCGGCGGATGCGCCGGCTTCTTGCACGTCAAAAGCCAGGCCCTGGTGGTCGTGGCGCAGGTTCAGTCCGCGCAGCCGTGCAGGTGCGCCATGGGGGGTGGCCTCAAGCGCCACAGTCCACAGTTCAACCGGGCCGGGCTGCAGATCAGCGGCCAGTTGCACACCAAAAACGTCGTCCACATTCACCACCGCGGCGCGCAAACCCGGCCAGGTAAACAGGCGCCGCTTGGCCGCGCCGTAGGCGGCCATGGTGTGGTGGTAGTCCAGGTGGTCTTGCGTCAGGTTGGTGAACAGCGCCACCTCGATGTGCAGCGCGTTGAGCCGGTGTTCTTCGATGCCGATGGACGAGGCTTCCATCGCGCAGGCCTGCACGCCGGCATCGGCCATCACACGCAAGCAAGCGTGCAGCGCCACGGCGTCGGGTGTGGTCAGGCCGGTGACTTGCAGGCCCTGGCGCGCTGCGGCCCCATCACCGGTGGCGCTCAGTTCACCCGCGCCCAGGGTGCCCACCACGCCACAGCGCGTGCCCAGCGCCGACAGCGCCTGTGCCAGCCACCAGCTGGTGCTTGTTTTGCCGTTGGTGCCGGTGACGGCCAACAGGCGCAAGGCCAGGCTCGCGGGGCCTGCCAACACCTGGGCGATGGCGCCGGCGGCCGCTTTCAGGCCGGGCAGCGCAGCCACGCGGTCGCCACTGACATTGAAAACTTCGGCACCATCGGCTTCCACCAAGCAGGCCGCGGCCCCGTTGCGCAAGGCCGCCGGCACATGCAGCCGGCCATCGTGCGCGGCGCCGGGCCAGGCCAGGAAAAATGTCACCCGGCTGCACAAGCCGGCTGTCGGTGCGCAGTTCACCCGCCATGGGCACGGCCACCATCGAGCGCAGCCAGGCGATGGCCTGTTCGGTGCTGGCCAGCAGCTGCAGCGGCAGTTTGTTCGCCTGCGTCATCAAATGCTTTCGGGCTCTGCCGCCGCGGGCTTGGCGCTGATCTGCGCCTTCACGTCCATGTCGGTGGGCACGTTCATCAGCCGCAGCGTTTGCTGCATCACGGCGCCAAACACCGGGGCTGCCACATCGCCGCCGTAATACTTGCCCTTGGTGGGTTCGCTGACGAGCACGGCTATCACCACGCGCGGGTTGCTGACTGGCGCCAGGCCGACAAAAAACCCGTGGTGCTTATTGGTGTAGCCGCCCTTGCCGCTGACACGCGCGGTGCCGGTTTTGCCACCCACGGAATAACCCAGCGTCTTTTCTTGCGCCACCGGTGCCGTGCCGCCCGGGTTGGCCGCCATGCGCAGCATCTCGCGCACCGCACGCGCGGTTTTGGCCGAAATGACCTGTTCACCGGCGGCCACCGGGCCCAGCGTGGGGTCGCGCTTCACCAGCGTAGTGGGCACCAGGTCGCCATCACGCGCAAACACGGTGTAGGCGCGGGCTATCTGCAACAGGCTGGCGTTCAAGCCGTAGCCGTAACTCATGGTGGCGTGCTCCACCGGGCGCCAAGTTTTGTAGGGCCGCAGCTTGCCTTTGGCCAGGCCCGGAAAGTCCAGCTCGGGTTTTTTGCCCAGGCCCACTGCGTCATACAACGCCCACAGGTCTTTCTGAGGCATCTGCTGCGCCAGCTTGACGGTGCCCACGTTGCTGGACTTCTGGATGATTTCGGCCACGCTGAGCACCCCATGCGGGTGGGCGTCGTTGATGGTTGCGCCGTGGATGACGATGCGGCCCGGCGCGGTGTCGATGCGCGAGTTGGGCGTCCAGCGGCCCGACTCCAGCGCCAGCGCAGCGGTGAACGGTTTCATCGTCGAGCCGGGCTCAAAAGCGTCGGTCACGGCCACATTGCGCAGGGCGCGACCTTCCAGCTTGGCGCGGTTGCCGGGGTCGTAGCTGGGGTAGTTGGCCAGCGCCAGTATCTCGCCCGTCAGCGCGTCCAGCACCACCACGCTGCCGGTGGCAGCGCCATGTTCTTTCACCGCGTCACGCACACGCTGCCAGGCAAAGGACTGGATGCGCGAATCGATGGACAGCGTCACGTCATGCCCATGGGTGGGCAGCAGGGGCTCATCCAGGTTTTCAATCACCTGACCCAGACGGTCGCGCACCACCTTGCGAGCACCGGCGGCGCCCAGCAGCGCGTCATGAAAGGCCAATTCAGCACCGGCCTGGCCCACGTCTTCCACGTTGGTGAAACCCACCACATGCGCCGACGCTTCACCTTCGGGGTAGCGGCGTTTGTATTCGGGCATGTCGTACACGCCTTTCATGCGCAGCGCCTTCACCTGGTCCCACACCACGGGCTCCAGATGGCGGCGCAGCACCAGCGTGCCCTTGGTGGCTTCCAGGCGCTCGTCCAGTTCACCGGGTTTCAGCACCAGCAGCCTGGCCATGTTTTTGCGTTGTGCGGCGTCGGCGGCAAAGGTTTTGGTGTCGATGTGCACCGAAGGCAGCTGCACGCTGCTGGCCAGCAAGGCGCCGTTGCGGTCCAGGATGCTGCCGCGACTGGCCGACAGCTTCTCTTTCAGCACAAACTTCTCTTCGCCCTTGAGCTGATAGAACTCGGGCTTGTAGATCTGCACATAAGCGGCGCGCCCCAGCAGGCCCGCAAACGACAAGCCCACCATCAACAGCACAAACCGCGAGCGCCAGGGCGGCGTGCGGCTGGCCAGCAAAGGGCTGGTGGCGTAGTTCACGCTGCGCACGCTGGCCGTGGTGCGGGCCTTGTCGCGGGAGCTGGTGGTGGGTGGCTGGCGGGCGTTCATGGTGGGGCGGAATGGCGGTGGCGTTCTTGCGGGGCGCAGGGGTCGGGCGTTTTGTGGGAGGGGCGGGTGTGGTGAGTGCAGGCCTTCAACGCGCCGCGTCAGCACGAGCCGTGGCCACCACCGGCAAACCCGGGGTGCCCGGGGTGCCCGGCAGCGAGGGCCTGGCGGTGCCCGCAGGCGTGTCCACATACACCGTCAGCGGCGGCGCTTGCATCTGCAGGCGCTGGCGCGCCACACGTTCCACCTTCTGGTGCGTGGCCTGGGTTTGCCGTTCGGCGTCCAGGCGGCGGTACTCGGCATCGAGCTGTTTCTGTTCACGCTGGGCCCGGTCGACGGCTGAAAACAACTGACGCGCTTCGTGTGAGGTGTGCACCAGCAGCATGCTGCTGCCCAGCAGCAGCAGCAACAACATCGAGTTGACTTTGTTCATACAGGCACCTCGGTACGTTCAGCCACGCGCAGGACGGCTGAGCGCGCACGCGGGTTGCCCGCCACTTCAGCGGCCGATGGTTTGATGCGCGCCAACGCTTTCAGCTTCAGCGGCTTGGGCGGCGCCATCGGCGCGCGACGGTCCACCACGTCGCGGCTTTCACGCGCGATGAAGGTCTTCACGATGCGGTCTTCCAGTGAGTGAAAACTGATCACCGCCAGCCGCCCCTGGGGTGCCAGCAGCAGGAGCGCCTGGTCTAACCCTTGCTGCAACTCTTCAAGCTCGGCATTGACATGAATCCGAAGGGCTTGAAAAGTGCGCGTGGCCGGGTTTTGCCCCGCTTCGCGGGTTTTGACGGCACCAGCCACGAGTGACGAAAGCTCTGCCGTGGTGGCGACGGCGCGGCCGCTTTCGCGGCGCGCGACAAGCGCCCTTGCAATCGATGCAGCAAACCGTTCTTCGCCCAAGTCACGGATGACCCTTTCGATCTCGCGCTGCTCGGCCTGCAGCAGAAATTGTGCGGCGGTGATGCCGCGCGTGGTGTCCATGCGCATGTCCAGCGGCGCATCAAAACGAAAACTGAAACCGCGCTCGGCCTGGTCGATCTGCGGCGAGCTCACGCCCAGGTCCAGCAGCACACCCTGCACCCCGTGCACACCACGCGCGGCCAGTTCAACCGCCATGTCTGCAAAACTGGCATGGAGAATCGCAAACCGCGGGTCGGTGATGTCAGCCGCTGCCGCCACCGCCTGCGGGTCTTTGTCAAAGGCCAGCAGGCGGCCCGCAGGGCCCAGCAGCGCCAACACCGCACGGCTGTGGCCACCACGGCCGTAAGTGCCGTCGACGTAGCAACCATCGGGATGCGTGACCAGGGCCTGAACGGCTTCGGACAGCAACACGGTGGTGTGGTTGCATGGTTCGCGGTTGTTCACCGGATAACCAGGTTGCGCAGCGGCTCGGGCCGGCCCTGCGCCAGGGTGAGGGTTTCGCGTGCTTCGTAACGCGTCTGGTCCCACAATTCAAAGTGCGGACCAACTCCCATGAACTTGACGTCTTTTTCCAGCCCAGCCCAGACGCGCAGCTCTGGTGGAATGAGCACCCGCGAGGCGCTGTCGATTTCCACCTCGGTAGCGCTGCCGATCATGAAACGGCGCCACGAGTCGTGTTCGCCCGTCAGGTCCAGCAGCGTGGATTCGTACTTTTCCCATACCGGCAATGGGTACAGCGCCAGGCAGCCATCGGGGTGTTTGGCCACCACCATCTGCCCGTTCACGGTGGTCATCAGCAGGTCGCGCCAGCGCGAGGGCACGGTCACCCGCCCCTTGCCATCCAACGTCAACACCGGCCCACCCCTGAAGATCATCACCCGCCCGCCACATCTGCACCCGCTGCCACCGTAGAAAACTGCCGCGAATTCACTTCAAAATCTGCACAAAAGAACAGAAACTTCCACTTGGCCCCACTTTATCTAACGCTGGCGGTGGGGTCAACGGCTTTGCGTCTGGGAAAGGCCAATGGAATCAATCACTTAGAACTGTGATTTCAACCAGTGTTGTTTCTAAAAAATTCATTAAAAACAAGTTGTTGTCGTCGTAACTGAAAGTGTTCTGTTAGATAGTGCCTGCAACGAGCCGGTGAAAACACCGTCACAAGTTCACACTTTTTGATCTGCATGATCGAAAACGATCCGCTCTGGAAGCTGCGCCATGCCCTCATCGGTGTGGCCCTGGCGCTGCTGCTGGCAGTGCTGACTGCCGCACTGGCGGGCGCCTGGCTGGGTGACTTGCTGGCCACACCCAGCTACGGCGCGCGGGTGGCTGCCTACAGCATGCTGCTGCTGTACGTGGTGGTGGGCGCTGGTGTGCTGTTTGCCAAGGTGGCGCGCCACGAAACACGCCCGGTCAGCGCCGGGCGGGTGTTTTTGTGGTGGTTGAGCCTGTGGGCCTGGCCGGCGCTGCTGCTGGCAGCGCGGCGCAAGTCCTGAGCAGCCGCGGCTGCGGCTGACGCTGCGGCTACGGTGTTTGCAAAATGCGCCGGCCCGCCACCTGCTGGATGGGGCGCGCATTCATCGGGTACAGCCGCACAAAGATCTCAATCTGCGCGGCCGACACCGACACCGGTTGGCGCATCACGATCCACTGCACGCCTTCAGAACAGGGCGGCGTGGTCAGCGAGCCCATGTAGGTGTAGTAGCTGGGGTCGCTGGGCAGCAAGGCGGCCAGTTCCAGTGGCGTGCGGCCACTTTGCTCTTGCTGCTGTTCCAGCGGCAAGTTGTTCCACACCTGCTGCACCGCGGGGTGCGGCACACCACGGTCCAGCAGCAGTGCCACCACGGCCAGGCGGCCCTGTTCGTCCTTGTGCACCAGGTGCAGGCTCATTTCAAACTGCCGGCCGTCAATGCGTTCTTCAGACGGGCGGTGGAAGTGGAACTGCTTCAACTCAAAACGCCGGCCACCCACTTCGATGAAGTTGCCACCGGCCAGGTTGGCCTGCACCGTGTGGCCGTTGTCGACGACCGCAAAACGGCTGGCCTTGTAGTGAAACTGCACCGGCTCCAGGTCCACCGGCAAGCCGCCCTGGATGTCGATCGGGCTTTGGCGCTGGCCTTTGGCGCAGAGTTGAAAGCCGGGCTGCAGACCGCCCCAGGTTTGCGGGCCGGCGGGGCCGGTGTAAGCCCAGTGCGGCGCGTGCGCTGGGTCTGCCTTGCCGTGCGGCTTTCCGTGGCCACCGGTTTTTGCGCTGTGCCCTTTGGCCGCGTGTGGCGTACCGGCGTGCGCGGGCGGCGCCTTGGCCAGCACCTGCACCTCCAGCGGTCCCAGGATGCTGGTTGAAGGCTGGGCCGTGGTCAGCCTTTCGCCCAGGCGAAGGCGCAGGCGCTCCATGGCGTTGCCATCGCTGCCGGGTATTTGCACAGGTGCTGCCGCCACCTGCGGTGCGGGCGCGGCATGTTTGTCGTGCGCCTTGGCAAGCCCGGCGGGCGCAGCAAATGCTGCTTTGGCTGCCGCTGCGTGGGGCTGCTTGGCTGCCGCCGCAGGCGCGGGTGGTGCCAAGTGGCCTGCGGCGCCGTGGTCAGCCGACCAGGCAGGCAGGGTGGGCACGGTGCAGGCTCCCACCACCATGGCCAACATCACCAAACGCCACGGCGGGGCCAGCGGTGCAGCAAGGTCTGCGGCTTGCCCACGGCTGCGGCGGAAAGGCTGGGTGATCGTGGTCTTGACGGCTGCGTGCATGAAGGGCCTTCCTGCCCGTCATATCGGCCCGTTGCCGGTCAACTTGACGGGCCGCTCACGCCAGGCGCGGCTTCACCCACAACCAGGCCACCGCGCCGATGCCCAGCATGGCCAGCGACGTGCAGGCCAGCCCCACCGCCGAATGCATCACCAAGGGCGCCAACACACCCGCCACCGCGGCGTTGGCGAGGCTGCCCACGCAGCTTTGCACCGAAGAAGCCATGCCGCGCCGGTCAGGCGCCAGGTCCAGCGCCATCAGCGTCACCACCGGCACCATCAGCGACCAGCCAAAAGCAAACATCGCGATCGGCCACAGCGCCCAGGCCACATGCGGCTGAAACGCCAGGTTCAACGCCACATTGACCAGCGCCGCCACGAGCATGATCACAAAGCCGTGGCGTATCTGGTGCCGCGGCTTGATGCGCCCGGCCAGCCGACCCGACAACCAGGCGCCGCCCATGATGCCGGCCACGGTGCAGATGAAAAACCAGAAAAACTGCGACGGCACCAGGTGCAGCAATTCACCCAGAAACGTGGGCGCCGACAGCACGTACAAAAACATGCCGTTGAAGGGCACGCCGCTGGCAAACACCAGCGCCACAAAACGCGGGTTTTGCATCAGTTGCGCGTAGCCACGCATCAGGTTGCGCACGCTGAAAGCTTGGCGCGCTGGTTCGTGCAGCGTCTCGGGCAGCCAGCGCAACAGGGCCAGCCAGAGCAGCAAACTCAAAACCGCCAGCAGCCAGAAGATGGCATGCCACCCAGCGGCTTCAAACAGCAAACCGCCAAACAGCGGCGCCACCGCGGGCGCTGCGCCAAAAAAGATGGTCACTTGCGACATCACCCGCTGTGCGTCGGCCGGTGGGAACATGTCGCGAATGACGGCGCGTGACACCACCATGCCGGCACCCGCCGACAGGCCCTGCACGGCCCTGAAAAACACCAGCGAGGCCACGGATTCACTCACCGCGCAGCCCACCGATGCGAGGCCAAACACCAGCACCCCCGCCAACACCACCGGGCGCCGGCCCAGGCTGTCGGAGAGTGCGCCGTGAAACAGGTTCATGACTGCAAAACCCAGCAAAAAGCTGGACAGCGTCTGTTGCATCTGCACCGGCGTGGCCTGGATGCTGGTGGCAATGCCGGCAAAGGCCGGCAGGTAGGCATCGATGGCAAAGGGCCCGATCATGCCCAGGCAGGCCAGCAGCAGCGCCAGCGTCCAGCGCGGGCCGCGCCACAGGGTTTGAGCGTCGGGGGTTCATCAGTGCGTGGCTTTCGGGCTGTCACAGCCAGGGTTGCGCAGGGGCTGCGGGGAGCTGCATGCCGGCAGCAGCCCGCCAGAAAGCGGGCTGCATCAAAAAAAGTGTGAAGCAGACCGATAGGCCGGATTCTGTGCGGCAGCCCTGCTTGCGCAGCGCCACCGTGACCGCCATTCCTCTTGGCCAGAAGTCACCCTCTGGCTCGGTGCTACCTACCCGCACACCCCGCCGGGCCGACGGTAGGGCCGCGCGGCCGAAGCCTTGCCACCCTGTGTGTGCCTACTTGGTATTGCTGCGCGTAGAGATTGCCCGTTTCACCCTTGGCGGGGCACAGCCCCGCCAAGACTCGTCTCTGTTGCTCTGATCCTCACCTCGCGGTGGACAGCCGTTAGCTGCTACGCTGCCCTGTGCAGTCCGGACCTTCCTCCAGTGCCGTGTTTCCACGCTTGCACCAGCGGCGGTCTGGTCTGCTTCACGGGCCGCATTATCGGCTGCATGCCACAACCGCTGCACGGAGGGCCTGGCTTGACAACTTCCGACCATGGATAGACTCAGCACCCCGTGAAGACCCTAAGTTCCCTACCGTCCCACCACAGCACCCTGATGCTGAGTTTGTGCCTGGGCCTGTGCCTGGGTCTGTGCCTGACAATGGGCGCCACCAACCTGGCCCGGGCACAGGCACAGGCAAAGACACAGACCCAGACACCGACGCCACCCGGCGAGCCTGTACTGACGCTGGACGGCCTGCCGCGCCCGAGTGCACCGCCGCTGGAACGTGCACCGGTGGTGCCTTCACAGGTGGAACGCTGGCGGCTGGAAGCCAAAGCACTGGAGTACGGCGAACAAGGATCCCCACGCGACCCCGTTCGTGCCGCTGAGTTGTATTGCCGCGCCGCCCGCCACGGCGACGCAGAAAGCCAATACAGCCTGGCCTGGATGATGACCAATTCACGCGGCATTGAACGCAACGAAGCCCAGGCCGCCCACTTGTTTGCCGCCGCTGCTGAACAGGGCCTGCAACAGGCTCGCAACATCCTGGCCCGCATGGGCGAACCCCGTGGCGCACCACCGGCTTGCCTGCGCCCGCCCGAAGAAGACGTGGCCATCGCCGCGGCCCTTGCTGCCTCGGCGGCGGCCATGGAACAGCAGCGGCAGCGCAACTTGGCACCGGGCCGCAGGGGCCCAGCAGTGGTAGCCCTGGCGCCACCACCACCACCCCGCAACGCCCCGGAGATGCTGGTGCGTTTTGTGCGGCTGACGGCGCCCGAGTACCAACTGGAACCGCACCTGGTGCTGGCTTTCATAGCCACTGAAAGCAACTTCAACCCAGTGGCCGTGTCACCCAAAAACGCCCAGGGCTTGATGCAGTTGATACCCGAAACCGCCGCCCGCTTTGGCGTGCGCAACGCCATGGACCCGACACAAAACGTGCGCGGCGGCATGGCCTACTTGCGTTGGCTGCTGGCGCGCTACCAAGGTGATGTGGTGTTGGCTGCCGCGGCCTACAACGCCGGCGAAGGCGCCGTTGATCGCTACCTGGGCGTGCCGCCCTATGCAGAGACACGCCAGTACGTGTGGAAGATTGTGTCGGCAGCGGGTGGCATGTTGACGCATCCTTTTGATGGCGCGGCCACCAAGGTCTCGGACACCATGCCGCTGATGCGCCGGCCCTGGCGCTTGAAGTAAAGACCCGGCCGTCCATGCCCGCCGCGCAGCCACAGGGTGCCGGCACCCCGTACGTGAGGTGGGCAATGCAAACATGGGCGTGGCGTAGCATCCTGGGCTCGTTCATTCCTATTTCACACTGAGGAGCAAGCCCATGGGTCTGTTGTCATTTATCAAAAGCGCCGGCGAAAAACTGTTTGGCACCGGCGAGGCCAAGGCTGCCGAAGCCGCCGTGGCTTCTGCACCGACGCCAGAAAACGTGGCCGCCCTGAGCCGCGCCGCAGGCGACGCCATCATTGGTTACATCCGCGCACAAGGCCTGCCGGCCGACGGGCTGGATGTGGCTTTTGACGCACCCACTTCCACCGTCACGGTATCGGGTGTGGTGGACGACCAGGCGACCAAAGAAAAGATCCTGCTGTGCTGCGGCAACGTGGCCGGCGTGACGCAGGTGGACGACATGCTGACGGTGGCCAACCCGGCCCCCGAAGCACAGTTCCACGTTGTCGTCAGCGGCGACACCCTGAGCAAGATTGCCAAGTCCTTTTACGGTGACGCCAACAAGTACCCGGTTATCTTCGAAGCCAACAAGCCCATGCTGAGCCACCCGGACAAGATCTACCCGGGGCAGGTGCTGCGCGTTCCACCGCAATAAGGCCAGGGCGTCTTGAACGCCCGAATGGCACACAACTGCAACCGGCCGGCGGCAACGTCGGCCGGTTTTTCATTGATGGTCTTTCATTGATGAGCAAACTTTACTTCCGCTACGCCGCCATGAACGCCGGCAAATCCACGGCCTTGCTGCAGGCTGCGCACAACTACGAAGAGCGCGGCATGCGCGTGCGCCTGTTCACGGCTGCGCACGACGACCGCGCGGGCGCGGGTGTTATCGGCTCGCGCCTGGGGTTGCAGCGCGCTGCCGAGACCTTCGGCCCGGCCACCACCTTCAACGCCGAGTGGCTGAACAACCCGCCCGGCCCGCGCATCGCCTGTGTGCTGATCGACGAGGCGCAGTTCCTGACGCCTGAACAAGTGCGGCAGCTGCACCGCCTGGCGCACCAGCACCGTCTGCCCGTGCTGTGTTATGGCCTGCGCAGCGACTTCCAGGGCGTGGCCTTCCCAGGCGCGGCTGCGCTGCTGACACTGGCCGACGACCTGGAAGAGATGAAGACCATTTGCGCCTGCGGCCGCAAGGCCAGCATGAACCTGCGCGTGGATGACCAGGGCCGGCGCGTGAAGGAAGGCGAGCAGGTGCTGATCGGCGGCAACAACCGCTACCGCGCGGTGTGCCCGGAGTGCTTCTACAGCGAGGACACGGACCCGGCAGCAGCGCCGGGGCTCTTTGGCTGAAGCGCACCCAAAGCGCGGCCTACTTGCGCGTCGCCAACGCGATGCTGGGCAGGATCAGCACCGCGCCCACCACGTGGTACCAGCCGGGCATTTCGCCCAGCAGGGCCCACGCCAGCAGCGCGCCATACACGGGTGCCAGGTAGAGCATCAGCGCGGTGCGGGCGGCGCCCAGTTCACGCTGCAGGTAGGAATAGGCGCTGTAGCTCAACACCCCCGGCAGCACGGCGGCCAGCACCACCAGCGCGGCCGCGTGCAGCCCCAGCGGCGGGCCGGGGCTCAGCCAGGCTTCGGCCAGCGTGAACGGCAGCAGGGCCACCAGGCCGCCGGCGATGATGGCCACCAGGCGTTCACCCGGGCCCAGCTTGCTGGGCCACCAAGTCAGCAGCACCGAGTAGGCGGTCCACGACAGGGCACAGGCCACGATCCACAGGTCGCCGGCGGTGAAGCGCACCGCCAACAGGTTCATCGGGTTGCCCTTGGCAATGACAAACAGCACCCCGGCCAACGCCAGCGCTGCACCCGCCTTTTGCCGCAGGCGCAAACGTTCACCCAGCAGCCGCGTGCTGAGTGCTGCGATGGCCACCGGCGTGGCCGCATACAGCAGCGCGATGTTGGTGGCGGTGGTGCTGCGTGCGCCCTGGTACACCCAGGCGCCGCAGATGCCCATGCCCAACGCACCCAGCACCAGCATGTGCCGCCACTCTTGCCGCCCATGCTGCGCCAGCGTTCGCAAGCCTGCGGGCCCCAGAAAAGCCACCAGCAGCGCGCCAGCCAGCAACCAGCGGCCAGTGGCCAGCAGGTGCGGGTTGATAACGCCGTTGGCGCTGCGGGCGATGATGTAGTTGGACGACCACATCGCCGGCACCACAAACAGCAACACTTGCGCCCAGCGCGCGCGGTGCAGGGCCTTTTTTTCGTCAGCAGGGCCGGGCGGTTCAGGGGCCTGGCTGGCGCTCAAGGCCACTGCGCCATCGGTTGGCCCATGCGGATGGCGCCACCCGGCGTCCAGTTGCGGTTGAATTGCAGCGGCCCGGCGGGGAACAGCATCACCACCGTGCTGCCCAGCAAAAAGCGCCCCATCTCGGCGCCGGCCGCCAACTGGATGGCCTGGTCCAGGTAGCCCCATTCACGCAAGTCGCCCGGCCGCGGTGGGTTCACCACACCGTGC
>JANNMQ010000780.1:0-1771 GCA_031398045.1 Rubrivivax sp. | reverse complement strand
GATCGTGGCTGTCGAAGACATGCCTTACATGGCCGACGGCACGCCGTGCGACATCGTGCTAAACCCGCTGGGCGTGCCTTCGCGCATGAACGTTGGGCAGGTGCTTGAAGTGCACCTGGGCTGGGCCGGCAAGGGCATCGGTCAGCGTATCGGCAACATGTTGCAAGAGCAATCTCGAGTTCATGAAAAGGCGGCTGAGCTGCGCAAGTTCTTCGACGAGCTTTACAACAAGAGCGGCGGCAAGAGTGAGCACATCCAGGACCTGAATGACGAGCAAGTGCTGGAAATGGCCAGCAATCTGCAGCACGGTGTGCCCTTTGCAACGCCGGTGTTTGACGGTGCTGCCGAAGAAGATGTGCGCGCCATGCTGCGGCTGGCTTTCCCCGACGACATAGCGGCCAAGAAGGGCTTGACCGCCACGCGCACACAAGCCCAGTTGTCTGATGGCCGCACCGGCGAACCGTTCGAGCGCCCTGTGACCGTGGGTTACATGCACGTGCTGAAGCTGCACCACTTGGTGGACGACAAGATGCACGCCCGTTCCACCGGCCCATACAGCCTGGTGACGCAGCAGCCTTTGGGCGGCAAGGCGCAGTTTGGCGGCCAGCGCTTCGGCGAGATGGAAGTTTGGGCGCTGGAAGCCTACGGCGCTTCCTACATCCTGCAAGAAATGCTGACCGTCAAGTCCGACGACGTCAACGGCCGCACCAAGGTGTACGAATCCATCGTCAAGGGCGAACACGCCATCGAAGCCGGCATGCCGGAATCCTTCAATGTGCTGGTCAAGGAAATCCGTTCCTTGGGCATCGACATTGAACTTGAGAAAAATTAAGGAGCAGATGCATGAAAGGCTTACTCGACCTTTTCAAGCAATTCACCCCCGATGAGCATTTCGATGCCATCCGCATCGGCCTGGCTTCACCGGAGAAAATCCGCAGCTGGTCATTTGGCGAGGTGAAGAAACCCGAAACCATCAACTACCGCACCTTCAAGCCCGAACGCGACGGCCTGTTCTGCGCCAAGATTTTTGGTCCCATCAAGGACTACGAATGTCTGTGCGGCAAGTACAAGCGTCTGAAGCACCGCGGTGTCATCTGCGAAAAGTGCGGCGTTGAAGTGACGCAGACCAAGGTGCGGCGCGACCGCATGGGCCACATCGACCTGGCCGCGCCTTGCGCGCACATCTGGTTCCTGAAGAGCCTGCCGTCACGCCTGGGCCTGGTGCTGGACATGACGCTGCGCGACATCGAACGTGTGCTGTACTTTGAAGCCTATGTGGTGGTGGACCCGGGCATGACGCCGCTGAAGAAATTCAGCATCATGACCGAGGACGACTTCGAGGCCAAGGTGACGGAATTCGGTGATGAATTCGTCGCGCTGATGGGTGCCGAAGGCATCAAGAAGCTGCTGGAGGAAATGGACATCGACGGCGAGATCGAGAAGATCCGCAACGACGCCACCGGCTCCGAGCTGAAGATCAAGAAGAACAGCAAGCGCCTGAAGGTGCTGGAAGCCTTCAAGAAGAGCGGCATCCGCCCGCAGTGGATGGTGATGGACGTGCTGCCGGTGCTGCCGCCAGACCTGCGCCCGCTCGTGCCGCTGGACGGTGGCCGTTTTGCCACCAGCGACCTGAACGACCTGTACCGCCGCGTCATCAACCGCAACAACCGCCTCGCGCGCTTGCTGGAGTTGAAGGCGCCTGAAATCATCGTGCGCAACGAAAAGCGCATGCTGCAGGAAGCGGTGGACAGCCTGCTGGACAACGGCCGCC
>JANNMQ010000737.1:0-3722 GCA_031398045.1 Rubrivivax sp. | reverse complement strand
CTCCAATGCCCTCTGAAGGGGGGCCAGGCCCGAAACCTAGGCCATACCCTCGTACGGGTTCTTCCGATCCTGCCGAAGACTTCCGTGTGCCGACTCGCGCGGTGCGCGTGTGTGGGGTTGCTCGTGAACAGCACTGCTGGCGGCTGGCGCACGAAGTGCCAGACCACGCTGCCCACACCCCGTCTTCGACTCAACGCAGGGTAGGACACCAAATGAACATACAAACTCGACACCCCCATCGCCGCTTGATCGCGTGTGCTTTCTCCATGCTCTGTGCGGCGGGCCTGCCCGCGCTCGCGGGCCAGGAGGAACTGCAGCCCATGCAAGAAGCCGTGGAGCAGCGCGCCAAGGGTCTGATCATCAAATACCGCGACAGCGCGGCCGCGGCAGACCTGTCGTCCAGCAACGTCTCGGTGCCCGCGCGCGCCAGGGTGCTGCAACGGCTTGAAGCGCTGGCCAGTCGCCACAACCTGCGGTTGAAGCATGTGCGCGCCCTGGGCACGGGCGCCGAGTTGATCGACGCCATGGACGGAAATGACAACCTGGCGGCGCTGGCCGAGACGCTGCGCAAAGACCCCTCGGTGCTGTACGCCGAGCCCAACGCGGTGATGGTGCCCTTGTTTACCCCCAACGACACCCGCTACCCCGAACAGTGGCACTACAACGAAAGCACGGGCAGCATCAACGCGGTGCCCGCCTGGGACCGCGCCACCGGCAACGGGGTGGTGGTGGCCGTGATTGACACCGGCATCGCGCCGCACGCCGACCTGAACGCCAACGTGCTGCCTGGTTACGACTTCGTGAGCGACGCTGCCGCTGCACGCGATGGCAACGGCCGCGACAGCAACCCACGCGACGAAGGCGACTGGTACGCCGCCGGCGAATGCGGTCGCATCACGGCTTCAAACAGTTCCTGGCACGGCACCCACGTGGCGGGCACCATCGCCGCCGTCACCAACAACACATTCGGCGTGGCCGGTGTGGCCTTCAACGCGAAGATCCTGCCCGTGCGCGCGCTGGCCAAGTGCGGGGGCACCTTGGCCGACATCGCCGATGCCATCATTTGGTCGGCTGGCGGCAGCGTGCCCGGCGTGCCCGCCAACCCGAACCCGGCCAAGGTCATCAACATGAGCCTGGGCGGCAGCGGTGCTTGCGGCACCACCTACCAAGCCGCCATCAACAGCGCACGCACGCTGGGCGCCGCGGTGGTGGTGGCTGCGGGCAACAGCAACATCGACGCCGCCAATGCGCGGCCGGCCAACTGCAGCGGCGTCATCACCGTGGCCGCCACCACGCGCAGCGGGGGCAAGGCCAGCTTCTCCAACTTCGGCGCCGTGGTCGACCTGGCCGCGCCGGGCGCCAGCATCCTGTCCACCCTGAACGCCGGCACCACGGTGCCAGGTGCCGAAAGCTACGCCCTTTACAGCGGTACCAGCATGGCCACGCCGCACGTGGCGGGCATCGCCGCGATGCTGTTCCAGGCCAAGCCGACTGCCACGCCGGACGAGGTTGAGGCGGCGCTGCGCACATCGGCCCGTGTGTTCCCGATGGCCTGCACCGGTTGCGGCACTGGCATTGCCGACGCCAACGCCGCCATCACCGCCATCAATGCCACAACGCCACCACCACCACCACCGCCGCCGCCCGTGGGCAACGTGCTGCAAAACAACGTGGCGCGGGTGATCGCCGCCGCCCAAGGCGCCGACAACCGCTTCACGATGGTGGTGCCCGCAGGCCGCACGAGCCTGAGCTTCTCGATCAGCGGCGGCACCGGGGACGCCGACCTGTACGTGCGCTTCGGCACTGCCCCCACGCAGACGGCCTACGATTGCCGGCCCTACCGCAGCGGCAACACCGAGACCTGCACCATCACCAACATCCGCGCCGGCACCTACCACGTCAATGTGCGCGCCTACCGTGCGTATTCCAACGTGACGTTGGTGGGCCGGTTTGCACCGCAGTAGCACCGCAGAAGCGCGGCGGGTGGGTGGCTGGTGGGTGGAGGGTGCCGCAAATAACGATGTGACTGCGGCGACCGCGCCTGCCACGTCACGTGCCCCGTCGCCTGCCATCTCGCCTGCGGCCTCGCCAGACACCCTGATTGGGTGTGCACCGTGAACTTGCCGGTCTTCTTGCTGCTGCTGCTGGGTCTGCTGGTTTGTGCTGTAGCCGCCGAGCAGCCCCGGCAGCCCGGCCGCGCCACACTGTCTGCGCAGGCGGCCCCTGCGCCGCCGCCCCGAAACCAAGCCCCGATGGACGCTGACGAGATCATCCTGCAGTTCAAGCGGCCCGCGCTGAAGACGGCGCTGCGCAACGCTGCCCAAGCCGCAGGTGCGCGTGAAGCCGTTCAGCGCGCGCTCGACGCGCTGGGCCAACGGCAGGGTGTGGCGCTGCACTACGTGCAGACGCTGGGGGTGGGCAGCGCGCTGGTTGCCGTGGTGCCGGCCAGCGGGCAACTTGACGCGCTGGTGGTGCGCCTGGCCGCTGATGCCGAGGTCGAATCGGTCGAGGTCAACGCCCGCATGACCCCCTTCAGGCCCGGCGCCCGCTGAAAGCGGGGGGCACCCTGAGCACAGCAGCACAGGAGCAGAACACAGCGTCCGCAGCGCGTGGCACCCACTTCCACTTCGGTCACGTCGTCGGGCAGCGGCAACGGCCGGCCGTTGTGGCACCGGGTGTTTGCAGGTTTGATGTACAGCACGGGGTGCGCCGGTGGCCGGTGGCCGGTGGTGCGGCGGCTGCAGCATGGCGGGCTCCACGGCCAGCCAGGCACCCTGGAGAGTAGCTGGGTGGCACGGGCCGTTGTTATGCTGTTGGTGGGTTGTGGTGGCGATGCCCGGCGCACAATCCACAACGACTGCGACGACAAGTTCGTCGCTACCGAGCGCGAGCTGGGTAAGCCCATGATTCGCCCACCAACATCTACAAGAACGTGCCCACGCTGGCCCCAGAAGAAGCCGCCGACATGGTGGTGAGGCCTGCATCAGCAAGCCGGTGCGCATTGCCACCCGCCTGGGCATAACAGGCCAGGTGCTGCACGCACTGATGCCACGCTTGGCGCAAATCGGTATGAACACCTCGTTCCGCATATTCCCTGATTCGTCGGCTGCGAAGGGCGACAAGAGTGCAAAACCGCAACGCAGCGCGGAGGCGGTGGCGATGCAGCAGTTGACGCGGGGGATACATTTCTAGCGGCCGGCCTTACTGCCGCTGACCCGAGGCCTGCGCTGAAGACACCCCCAGTCCCGAGATCACCCAAGGTGCCACGGTTTTCAGCTCATCAGGAATTGCCCGTCTCCGGCACCCCTACAACAACCGGCGGTAGCGCGCCACGTGCCAGAGAGGCACCCCCGCACCTTGCAGCAAGGGAACAGCTTTGCTCACCAGGGCCAGACCTTCCTCGCGCCGGCCCAATGCCAACAGGATGCGCCCGCGCTCAGCCTGCACCCAGGCGTCGAGTCCGGGCCTTTGTTCGAAAATCGCCAGGTTGGCCAGCTTGATGCGATCCAGCGCCTCCAGGGCCTCAGGCGCCCGCTGCAGGTCGACCAGGACCTGCACACGCCCAAACTGTGCTGCTTCGTGCCCTGTGGAGCTGGCATGCGCCCGGTACCATGCGTCGGCACTGCTGTACAGGGCCAGCGCCGCTTCATGGTAGCCAGCCTCCCGGGCCGCCACGGCCACGCGCAGTTGGGTGATGGGGATGTAGACATGGTCAGGCCCGA
>JANNMQ010000698.1:0-2756 GCA_031398045.1 Rubrivivax sp. | reverse complement strand
CGATTCTTGCCGGTCGCACCAAGCCGCTTGCAGCGCGCATCCTTAACAAAACGTGCGCCTCCACCCCCTGCTGCCAGCCTCGACTGAGGGCTGGTTGCCCAACCGGTCTGTGCATGCGGGGACGGCACAGCAAAAAGAGTGGCAATCGATAGGCCCTGCGCGGGGCATTGCCGCACCCCCCGGCGCATCAACCCCACAGACCCTGGTGATCGCTGCAATCGGCCGCCCTTGACCGTGCTGTTCGCGGGACCGGTGGAAGACCGGCGGCTGCACCATTCAAGGTCTTGGCGCGCGGTTTCCAGTGTCCGAACACAACTTGGTTGTGCGCCCCACCGAAAACTGAAAGGTTTGACGAGGATGGCACAGCGGCATACCGGCAGAACTGTGAGCAGCGCGCCCGCCTGGGTGGCCCTGGTGGCCCTCGGCGCTTTGTTAACTGCGGCCGCGGCGGTGGCAGCCACGCCCGCTGCTGCAAGGGCCCACGCGCCAAGCGCCGGCAGCGACGCCGCACGCGCTTGGGCACGCCGCGTCATTGAAAGTGGCGACAACGGCCACCAGCCCTTTGCGGTGGTTGACAAACAGGCCGCTCTGGTGGTTTTGCACCGGGCTGACGGCTCCATTGCCGGCATCGCCCCTGCATTGCTGGGTCGCCAACCCGGGGACCACAGCCTGCCTGGCGTGGGCCAGCGCACGCAGGCCGGCACCTTGCAGGTGCATGACATGACGACGCCCGCGGGCCGCTTCGACGCCCACCCTGGCAACAATCACACGGGCGAGTTGGTGCTGTGGCTGGATCAGAACACCGCGCTGGCGCTACACCGCTTGCGCCCTGGCCGACTGCACGCCGTGCGCGCCCGCGCACTGGCACAACAGGCGCGCACCGGCCGCCGGCTGTCGGCTGGCTGCGTGGTGGTGACCGCGGCTTTTTTTGACACTGTCGTGGCGCCCCTGTTCGCCGGCAGCGGTGGCATCGTCTATGTGCTGCCTGAGCACAGCCCCTGGCCTAACTTGTGGATGGCACTGCAGGCCTCACCGGGTTGACGGGGTGGGAGCGACATGGCCGGCGGCCCTGTCATGGAAGCGTGGCCCGTGCTTGGTTGGGCCAGCCCTCACATAACGCTATAACTTTGCGCATTGAAGCCCGATGTGCTGGCGCCTCCGGCCGGCCCTGCACTACCGCTGCTGGCGGATCACGCTGATGTGCCCGTCTGCCTCCATGCGCGCCATTTTCACGTCGGCCAGCTTGTCGATGCCCTGCTCCCGAAGGCCGGCCATCAATTCGGGCACGGTGATGAATTCGCGCCTCAGGTTGCGCGCCAGTATGCGGCCCCTGCGCACCAACACCAGTGGCGCGGGCTCAACCAGTCGGCGTACCGCCGCATAACGGTAGCTGGCCCAGTCCAGCAGCCAGTTCCACATTGCAAGTGTGGCCACCAGCAGCATGCCTTCGCTCAGGGTTTCATAACCACCCGCCATCGCGTTTTGTGAGGCATCGGCAATCAGCACCAGCAGCAGGATGTCAGCGATGCCCAGCGCTCCCGCATCGCGCCGCAGCACCAGGCGAAAGAGCAGAAACAGAAACCAGTAGACCGCGCTGCCACGAAGGATGATTTCCAGCGGGTGCACCGTGAAACCAAACAATTCACCCAGAGC
The DNA here is from genome assembly GCA_031398045.1 of Rubrivivax sp. Classification (GTDB taxonomy): domain Bacteria; phylum Pseudomonadota; class Gammaproteobacteria; order Burkholderiales; family Burkholderiaceae_C; genus Rubrivivax. The sequence goes on along the minus strand of JANNMQ010000698.1, from coordinate 1,103 downwards.
GGGCATGCTGCTCAAGGGAGTCCCTTATGGCGCCTGCGCTGTTGCATGAATGCAGAGAACGGCTCGTGGCCCGCGGCCTCACTGCCTGTCCAGCGGGTTTTTGATCAGGTTGTCCCGGGCGCCTGGCTTGTCGAGTGGGTTCGTCAACAGTCCCGTTCCGGGGTCATGCGCCTGGTCGGTCAGCGGCTTGTTGCGATCGGCATCGCGCACAAGCTCATCCCTGTGCAGAGAGTTCTTGATCAGGTGGTCGGGCCCGGGGTTCGCGTGGGGCCTTGAAGTTAAAACATGGTTCATGGCTCACGTCTCTTTCGGCAACGCGTTGAAAGCCTCACTCTGATCCGTGTGCACGCTCTACCAAGTCGGTGAACACGAGGGTGCGACGTAGGAATGAGTCGATGCAGATGGTCAGCGCATTCCACCTGCCGCGGCAACCGTGGCACCTGGGCCGGACATCCAGCAGCAGTGGTTGGGTGGGCTGCTGGTTACCTGCCCCCAGGTCAATGCCCGCAAATCCGGATGGCTACGCGGACGGGCGTGCTGGCCAACTCCAGGGCTTGGCAGGACCGAGGTCGTTCCGAAGTCGTTCCTTAACGGCTGGCTACACTGGCGCCGCAGTTGCCCGGGAGCCAAGAACATGCAGCAGACGCGCACCCCCCACGTCACCCTCAGTCGCCCCCTGCGCTGGGCCCTTGTGGTCGCTGGCTTGACGGCTGGCGTTGGCGCTGCCCAGGCGCAGATTGCCGCCGCTGCGCCCGCCCTTGTGGTCGCCAGTGACGCCCCAGGACCTGTGGACGGCGTGCCCGACAAGCTGCCCGAGCTGCAAATGCCCAGCCCCGAGCAGTTGCGACAGAGGGTGCCGCGGCAGATCAAGGCAGCCACCGACGCGCTGGGTTTGGGCCGCCAACGGCTGGCACTGGTGCTGGGCATCGGCACGCTGGGTTCACGCCAGGTGCTGGACAGCGCGCCGCGCGACAGCCTGGCGGTGGCCACCGCACTGCGTGCGGCCGGCTTTGTGGTGATGGTGCGGGAAGACGCCACCGGCGCCGACCTGCGCGCGGCACTGAAAGAGTTTCGCGCGCGGCTGCAACCCGGTGGCCTGGGCT
>JANNMQ010000684.1:0-2322 GCA_031398045.1 Rubrivivax sp. | reverse complement strand
GGCCCAGGCCCAGTGCAAGGTGTTGCTGGCGGCAGCAGACACCTTTCGTGCGGCGGCGCGTGAACAGCTGGCGGTGTGGGCCGACCGCAACCAGGTCGAGATCGTGAGCCAGGAAGGAGGCGACCCGGCCGCGGTGTCTTTTGACGCTGTCACCGCCGGCCGCGCGCGCCACTGCGATGTGGTGATAGCCGACACCGCGGGCCGCTTGCCCACGCAAGCGCACCTGATGGACGAGCTGAAAAAGATTCATCGCGTGATCGGCAAAGCGCAAGCAGGCGCGCCGCATGAAGTGTTGCTGGTGGTGGACGGCAACACGGGGCAAAACGCGTTGGCGCAGGTGAAGGCCTTTGATGCCACGCTGGGCTTGACGGGCCTGATCGTCACCAAGCTGGACGGCACTGCCAAGGGTGGTGTGCTCGCAGCTATTGCACGCTGGGGTCAGACGCAACAGCGGGTGGTGCCTGTCTACTTCATAGGCATCGGCGAAAAGCTGGAAGACCTGCAGACCTTTGACGCGCGAGAATTTGCGACCGCCTTGTTGGGCTGAGTGGGTGCCGCCGGCGCAACCTCAGGGGCTGGCGGCGCGACCGTTCGGGTTTGAACGCTCTGCGGCGTAAGGCTTGGCCGGCACTGCCGATGGCGGCGCCAGCCCTGCCGGGGCACGAGGCTCGGGTTGCAGCACCAGCGGGGTGGTCACACCGGCCTCGTCGGTCTCATCGGCCTCACCGGTAACTGCCGGCAGCCTGGATGCCTTGGGCAGCGCGCCGTTTGCAGGCGGCTGCAAGCCCAAGCCTTTTGCTTCTGCGGCGCGTGCACGCGCTTTGCGTGCCGCCAAGGCAGGCGCCACGGTGGCCCTGATGTCGGCCACGCTGGGCAGCGCATCTTCGTGCCACACGTGCACCGTGATGCCAGCGGCTTGCAGCACCTGGGCCATGCGTTCGTTGCGCGCAATGCCCGCCGGCGTGTCGCGGTGGGTGCGCACGTCCACTGCCGCCAGCACCCGAAAGCGCCCGTCACACAGCAGCAGGTCGGTGTCGAGCATGCCCACGCCATGCAGCCAGCTTTCGCGCTGTTCACGCGGGGGCAGGCGGATAAAGCGCAGCAACTGCACATGGGCCAGCACTTCGGCCCGCGGGAAGGCGTCGCGCAGCAGCCGGTAGGCCTTGCGCTCCACGCTGCCCAGCACCAGTGCCGCTTGTGGTTGGCCCGTTGACGAAACCGGTGTCACTGTGCTGCCCTGCACCGTGCTGGCCACGGTGCGCGGGGCTTCAGCTGACGGCAAGAGCGGTGACACGGGCTGGCGTGAAAGCCACCACCACCCCGCGGCACCCACGATCAACAAGGCCAGCACCAACAGCGGCACTCCCAAAGTGGACAACGAAGCGTGCATCTCGGTGCTGGCGGGTAGTGCTGGCGGGAAGTGCTGACGGGAAGTGTTGACGGTAAGTGCTGCGGCTCGGTGGATGGGCGGTTTTTGTCTGATCGGGGCCTTGGCTTTGCCTCAGAGTGATCAGGAGCGTGGCATGCCCGGAAAGCCGCCGCCGCCCATGCCACCCATGCCGCCCATGCGTTTCATCATCTTCATCAGACCGCCGCCCTTCATCTTTTTCATCATGCCCTGCATCTGGTCAAACTGGTTCAGCAACCGGTTCACCTCTTGAACGTGCACACCGGCGCCGGTGGCAATGCGCCGTTTGCGGCTGGCCTTGATGAGCTCGGGCTTGCGCCGTTCCAGCGCCGTCATCGAACAGATGATGCCTTCCATGCGCTTCACATCGCGCTCGGCCTTGTCCATGTCAGCGCCCGCGGCCTTGGCGGTCAGCTGGCTGGGCAACTTATCCATCAGGCTCGACAGACCACCCATCTTCTTCATCTGGCTGATCTGCGACAGGAAGTCGTTCAAGTCAAAGCCGCTGCCCGATTTGACCTTGTCGGCCAGCTTCTGCGCGGCCTCGACGTCCACGCCTTTCTGGACTTCTTCCACCAGCGCGACGATGTCGCCCATGCCCAGCACGCGGCCGGCGTGGCGTTCGGCGTCGAAGACTTCCAGGCCGTCGATCTTCTCCGAGGTGCCGGCAAACTTGATCGGCGCACCGGTGATCTGGCGCACCGACAGCGCCGCACCACCGCGTGAATCGCCGTCCAGCTTGGTCAGCACCACACCGGTCAGCGGCAGCGCGTCCTTGAAGGCCTTGGCGGTGTTGACCGCGTCCTGGCCCTGCATGGCGTCGACGACGAACAGCGTCTCGACCGGGTTCAACGCCGCGTGCAGCGCGCTGATCTCGGCCATCAACACCTCGTCGATGCCGAGCCGGCCCGCGG
>JANNMQ010000680.1:0-2714 GCA_031398045.1 Rubrivivax sp. | reverse complement strand
GTACACCGGCCAGCAACACCAGCACCACGATGCCCTTGCCCAGCCACGCCGTTTGCGGCCCGGCCTGCATGGCCACCCAGCCGGCAAACAGTGCGCCCAGGACAAATTGCCCTTCGGCGCCAATGTTCCATACATTCGAGCGGTAGCACACCGCCAGACCCAGTGCGATCAGGATCAACGGCGTGGCTTTGATGGCCAGTTCAGACAGCTGGTAGGCGTTTTTCAGCGGCTCGACAAAAAATACCTGCAGACCACGCAGCGGGTCTTTGCCCAGCAACACAAAAAGCAGCACACCGATCAACACCGTGACGCCTAACGCCAGCACCGGCGACGCCAGCGACATCAGTTTTGATGGTTGCGGCCTGGCTTCGAGTTTGAACATGGTCGTCAGGCCTCCACCGCAGCTGGGGCCCACAGCCCCGACATCCATTCGCCGATCTGTTCAATGCTGGCCTGCGCCACCGGCACGCTGGGCGACAACCGGCCCTTGGCGATGACGAGCAGCCGGTCGCTGATCTCAAACAGCTCGTCCAGCTCTTCGCTCACCACCAGCACGGCGCAACCCTCGTCTCGCAATTTCAGCAGTTCGCCGCGTATCTGCGCCGCGGCACCCACGTCCACGCCCCAGGTGGGCTGGCTGATGATCAGCAGCCGGGGCTGGGCCGCAATTTCGCGCCCGACGATGAACTTCTGCAGGTTGCCGCCGCTCAGGCTTTTGGCGGCGGCACCTGCGCCCCCTGCACGGACGTTGAAGCGGGCGATCAACTCTTCGGCCAGCCGCTGCACAGCGCCGGTGTTGATGAAGCCGCTGCGCGACACCGTGTGGGTGCGTGTCAGCAGCGTGTTCTGCGCCAGGCTCAGCGTGGGCACGGCGCCGCGGCCCAGGCGTTCTTCGGGCACGAAGTGCAGCCCCAAAGCGCGCCGCTGTGTGGGGCTGGCGGTTGAAATGTCGTGTCCGCGGCCATCGGCGCCGGCCATCCGCAGGCTGCCGGCGCTGGCGCGTGCATCTTCGCCCGACAGCGCCGCCATCAGCTCTTGCTGGCCGTTGCCCGACACGCCCGCCACGCCCACAATTTCACCGGCGCGCACTTCAAAGTTCAGGCCTTGCAGATCCATGCCGAAGGGGTCTTGTTTGACCAGATTCAGGCCCTGCACGGTCAGCACCGCAGCGCCGGTTTTGGACGCGCGGTGCTGCAGTTGTGGTGGTTCAGCGCCGATCATCAGCTTGGACAGGCTGGCGTTGCTTTCTTTCGTGGGGTCCACTTCGCCCGTCACCTTGCCACCGCGCAGCACCGTGCAGTGGTGGCACAGCGCGCGTATTTCGTCCAGCTTGTGGCTGATGTAAAGGATGCTGGTGCCGGCGGCCGACAACTGGCGCAGTGTGACAAACAGCTTGTCCACGGCCTGCGGCGTCAGCACGCTGGTGGGCTCGTCCAGTATCAGCAGCTGCGGGTTGGTGAGCAGTGCACGCACAATCTCCACCCGCTGGCGTTCACCCACGCTCAGCGTATGCACCGGGCGCTGCGGGTCCACGTCCAGCCCATAGGTGTGTGCCACCTCAGCGATGCGCTGGGCCACCGCCGGCAGTTTCAGGCTCTTGTCCAGACCGAGCCACACGTTTTCTGCGGCCGTCAGCGTGTCAAACAGGCTGAAGTGCTGGTAGACCATGCTGATGCCCAGCTTGCGCGCGTGCGCCGGGCTGGTGATCTTCACCGGCTGGCCGTTCCACAAGATCTGGCCTTCGTCGGGCTGCACGGCGCCGTAGATGATTTTCATCATCGTGCTCTTGCCGGCGCCGTTTTCGCCCAGCACGGCGTGGATCTCGCCAGGCTTCACACGCAGGCTCACACCATCGTTGGCTTTCACGGCCGGGTACTGCTTGCTGATGCCTTGCAGCTGCAATCGCAGCGGGGCCTGTGGCTCGGTGCTGTGGTTCATGCCGTTCTCCTCTGGAACTGTGGATGCCCGGCCACCCAGGTGCTGGCCAGGTGCCGTTCGTCAGACATCAGCAGCCAAGCAAAGAACTGTTCATGCAGGCTGCGTGCCATGGCGCGGCGGTGGCTGTCGGTGCCGCCCACGGCCCAGTCCCAAAGGCACAGGTCGGCCATCATGCCGGGCTGCAGGCTGCCGACTTCATGGCCAAGGCCCAGCGCTTGAGCCGCGCCGCGTGTGGCACCGTGCAGCGCGCACCAGGCGGTCAGGCGTTGGCCTGGCGCATTGGCCAGCAGCGCCTGCACTTTGTAGGCGTCGGCCAGGTTGCGCTGCATGTTCAGTGACGTGCCACCGCCCACATCGCTGGCCACGCTGACATTCACACCCGCCTCTTCTGTTGCCCGCCAGTTGAACAAACCGCTGCCCAGAAACAGGTTGCTGCTGGGGCAGAAGGCGATTTGCGCGTCGGCTTCGCGCAGCGCGCCGCGGTCTTTGTCGTCCAGCCAGATACCGTGCGCCAGCACGCTCTTTGGGTGCAACAAGCCGGCGCTGGCGTAAACGTCGAGGTAGCTGCGCGCGTGCGGGAACAGCTCGCCCACCCAGCGCACCTCGTCCCTGTTTTCAGCCACATGGGTTTGCATGTACAGGCTGCTGTCGGCCCTGCACAGTTCACCGGCCATGGTCAACTGCTGCGGCGTGCTGGTGGGCGCAAAACGCACCGTCACGGCATAACTGTTGCGGCCCTGGCCGTGCCAGCGCTGGATGAGGTCGATGCAGTCGCG
>JANNMQ010000645.1:0-3162 GCA_031398045.1 Rubrivivax sp. | reverse complement strand
GGCACGCCTGACGACGTGGTGCAGAAACTGCGCGCCGCAGCCCGCAAGGTGGCCGCCGACCCCACGGTGGTGCAAGTCATCAACCGCGCCGGCAGCCCCATCGAGTACCTGGACGCACCCGAATTCCAGACCTACTGGGACGCTGACGCACGCCAGATGACCCAAGCCGTGCGCCGCATAGGCCGCGTTGACTGAGAGTCTGAGTCGGGACGTGCAGGCCCGACAAGGGCCTGAACGCCAGACGAAGGCCCGCGAGCGATTTCACGCGCAAGGGCTGAGTCCGGAGGTGCGGGCCCGACAAGGGCCTGCACGCACCCGCGGTAGTCTTCAGCCTGAAGGCCCCACACCCGGCGGCCTGCAACGGCGCTGCAAGGTGCGAAGGGGTTGGTGCGTGCGAACAAACACCGTGAACAAGGTCTGCATCGTTGGCCTGGGCGCTGTCGGTGGCGTCCTGGCGGGCTGGTTGGGCACGCGGCTGCCGGCCGGCCGTGTGCAGCTCTCGGCACTGGCGCGGGGTGCCACGCTGCAGGCGCTGCGCCAGCACGGCGGACTGCGGCTGCGGGAAGGCGCTGGTTCCGAAACCACCGTGGCGCTGCAAGCCAGCGAGCGGCCCACTGAACTGGGCCCGCAAGACCTGGTGATCGTCGCCGTCAAGGCCCCAGCGCTGGGCGCCGCAGCGCCGGCCATTGCAGCGCTGTGCGGCCGGCACACGCAGGTTCTGACGGCCATGAATGGCGTGCCCTGGTGGTTCTTCCAAGGCGGCCTGCCCGCTGACAACCCCTGCGCCGGTTTAACGCTGCACAGCGTGGACCCGGGCGGCCACATCGCGCGCCAGGTACCGGCGGCCAGCTTGCTGGGCGGCGTGGTGCACTTTTCATGCGCCAGCCCCGCGCCAGGCGTGGTGCAGCATGTCAACGGCAACGGCCTGATCATCGGGCGGGCCCTGGGCGCGGCTGCAGGCGCCGGCCCTGACCTGCAGCTGCAGGCGGTGGCTGAACTGCTGACACAAGCCGGCGTGGCAGTCACCGTTTCACCACACATCCAGCGCGACGTCTGGTTCAAGCTGTGGGGCAACATGACCATGAACCCGGTGTCAGCACTCACCGGCGCTGCCAGTGACCATGTGCTGGACGACCCCTTGGTGCGGAATTTCATCAGCGCGGTGATGCGCGAAGCGCAGGCGATAGGGGCTGCATTTGGCGTGCCCATCGACCAGCAACCCGAAGACCGCCACGCGGTGACGCGCAAGCTGGGCAGCTTTCGCACCAGCATGCTGCAAGACACCGCGGCGGGCAGGCCGCTTGAAATAGACGCGCTGCTGGCAGCGGTGCGCGAAATTGGCCAGCACCTGGGGCACAGCACCCCTTTTATGGACGGCCTGTTGGGCCTGGTGCGCCTGATGGCCCGCGAGCGGGGGCTGTACCCACCGGCAAGCGTTGCCGCATAACAACGAAACACCGTGCACAGAGCCCTGTCCTGTTCAACAGTGCCCATAAACCAGCCCAGTTCAAGGCTTGTCAATCCCTTGTTTGAATACACTTTGAATCAATTTGAAACAGCACGGGTCTGTGCTTTGCAGGGGTGGGCGCTTCCCAAGGCCCTTCTTGTGGGGCTGCTGTCAGCCCGGTAGTCACTTGCACACCCACCGCCATCTGCAAAACTGGTCAGTCCTTCGGGCCACGCGCCTGGCATTGGGTCTGGTTCGCGGCCGGCTGTCCCCAGCCAAGCTGAAACCGCGATCTGCCCAGACCCGGGGCACTGTCTGGGTGCAGCGCCTGCTGGCCAGCTTTGCGTTGGCCCTCGCGGGGCCCTGCCTGGCCGCCACGGCGTCTGTCGCACAGACAGGCCCCGCCGCCACCAGCAGCACGGTGCTGGCCCGCTGTTCGTGGGACAGCCCCGGCACCAACCCCTACCGCGGTGAACTGGCCGCTGCGGTTGACCACTACCGCGACATCCCCGCGCCCGTGCGCACGGCACTGAAGGCCCGTATTGCCGCCCAGCGCTATGACGACATGGCCGTCATCGGCCGCAGCCACATCACCGGCCAGTGGAACTACGGCGCCGAACTGCGTGACATGCATTTCGGCAATGGCCGCCTGTGCCGGACTGTGACACGCCAAAAGTGGGCTGCCAAATCCGAAGAGCGCGGCCTGGTGTATTGCGAAGCAGGCCACTGCGTCATCGGGCCCACGGTCTGCCGCAACGTCAGCCGGGTGCAGCGCGGCGCTGTGGTGGCCGGGCTGCAGCCGGGCACAGGCTCGGGTACCGGCGCGGGTACGGGTACGGGCGAAGCTGCTCCAACCGCACAGACGCTGGCCCTGCTGCCAGAAAGCGCCGAACTGCAGTTTGACCCACCCAGCGCCGGCCGCGCCACAGCCACCGGCACCGACGCGCTGCCCTGGACCGGGCCACAGTCCATGACGCTGCCCGGCGCCGCGAGCGACGGCGTTGCAGCGCCTGCACAGGTGCTGGCCGGCCCAGCCACTGCAGGGCCGAGCACACCCGAACTGATAAGCCTGCCGTTGGCCGAACCGCTGAACCTGATCGACAACGGTGCATCCGGCGGCACTGCGGGTGACACACCCAACCAGCTGCCTCTGCCGGCCGCATCACCCGGCGTACCGCTTCCTCTGGACCCTTTGTTGCCCATCCTGGGCGGTGGCTTGGGTGGCGGTGTGCTGGTGCCCACCGGCCCCCTGGCGCCGACACCGCCGGTGCCAGAGCCCGCCACCGGCCTGTTGATGGGCCTGGGGCTTGCGGTGCTGTGGTGGCGCAGGGCAACCTGGCGCGCCCAAGGCGTGCAGTAGACGCGCTCGGCAGCAGGCCTTCCGTTCTCTCGGTTGCACCCGACCAGAGGCGCGTCATCACCAGGCCACAGCGATGGTCGTATGCTAGGGATAACCCGCAGTTTTGCGCGGCGCTGGCCGTTCACTGCCACCCGTGCCTGCACTTGAGACTGGACGCCCCCTTGGAACGCCATTTCCTGACCCCGCTGTTTGCACCCAAAGCGATCGTCGTTTTTGCCGGCGACCGGGCTGCCGTTGCACCCACGCGCGAAGCGCAGTGCCTGCGCCAGGCGCTGGCCGACGGGCCCTACACCGGTGCCGTCACCTGGCTGGACATCGGCATGACCGGCACGCTGGCCGACCTGGCGCAGTCGCG
>JANNMQ010000631.1:0-4018 GCA_031398045.1 Rubrivivax sp. | reverse complement strand
CCATTGCCGGCGCTAAGGATATCGGCATCTTCAACAACAGCGCGGTGCTGCCCGACAGCTTCCGCTTCTTGGGTTTTGTGCCCGATGCCGATCTCAGCGCGTTGTACCGGCATGCAGCCTGGTTTGTTTTTCCGTCGCTGTATGAAGGTTTTGGCTTGCCGGCCATTGAAGCCATGGCGCACGGCTGCCCGGTGCTGGCAGCGCGTGCGGCCTCTATTCCCGAAGTGTGTGGCGACGCAGCGCTGTACTTTGACCCCCATGACCCCGCAGACCTGGCCGGTGCGCTGCAGCGTGTGCTGGACGAACCCGGGTTGCGGCAAGCCCTGGCCGGGCCCGCTGCGCTGCGCCTGCAGCACTACAACTGGGCCGCGAATGCTCAAATCTTGCTGGACCTTTTTCAGGACCCTTCGCGCCTGCGGCTGCGCCAGGCGCAGGCCCGGCGCGTGGTGCCCCCGCCACTGGGCGCGGTTGCCCAGGCCGGAGCTTCCGCCACGCTGCCGCCCGCCCGCAGTCCGCACTGAATCACCATGAACTCACCCGCCGCACACAAGATCGTGCATGCCACCGAAAGCCTGGCCGCCGGCACCTTGGCTTTTCTGGTGCAGGCCACGCGTGAACTGGCGCGTGCAGGGGTGCGCCAGGTGGTGGTGTTTTCGCGCCGGCCCGACACGCCGCCGGATGTGGAAAGCCTGTTTGATCCGCGCGTGGAACTGGTCGAGATTGCCGCACCCGCACAGGGCACTTGGCGCTACTGCATCGCTTTGCGCCGTGCGCTGTTGCGACAACTGCAGGGTCTGGAAGAGACGTCGATCCATCTGCATTCTTCCAAGGCCGGCTTTGTTGGCCGTTGGGCGCTGGTAGGCCTGCGAACGCGGCCCAGCATCTTTTATTCGCCGCATGGTCTGTCATTTCTGAACCGGCGTTATCTGCTGCCCAGTGCGGTGTTCTGGGTTCTGGAATGGCTGGCGGCCCGGGTGGACAGCCAGCTGGTGGGCTGCAGCCGCAGTGAGGCGCAGTTGCTCGACGTGTTGGGCAAGCGGCCGGCCCAGGTGCTTGAAAACGCGGTTGACGACAGCTTCTTTCGCGTTGAACGCCAGCTGGGCGAAGTGCCGCTCATCGTCAGCATGGGGCGTGTGTGTTACCAAAAAGCCCCCGAAGTGTTTGCCGCCATGGCCACGCGCTTTCAGATTGCCGAACTGCCGGCGCGTTTTGTCTGGATAGGCAACGGCGACCCCGCTGGCGAAGCCCGCTTGCGCGCGGCCGGTGTGGAAGTCACGGGCTGGGTTGACCGCGCTGGCGTGCAGCGCCTGTTGTCGCAGGCAGCCGTTTATGTGCAGACCTCCCGCTGGGAAGGCATGCCGCTTTCCGTTTTGCAGGCCTTGGCAGCGGGTGTGCCCTGCGTGGTGAACAACGCCGTGGGCAACCGCGACGCGGTGCGCCAGGGTTTGACCGGTTTTGTCGTCAACCGGCTGGACGAGGGGCTGGTGTGCATACGCCGCTTGCTGGTGGACGTTGAACTGAACCAGCGTTTTTCGCAGGCCGCACGCGAAGACGCGCGCCTGCGCTTCAGCAACACCAGCTTTCATGCGCGCTTGCTGCGTTTGTACCGGTTGCAGGCGCGGGCACTGCCCAGCCAGGAAATGGCACAAGCGCCAGCCGCCGCTGGCGCGCGCTTGCACCGCGTAGGCGGGCCGGGTTTTGTGGAAACGGTGCCCACCGCCAGCGTCACCGATATTGGTCAGGCGTCGGCGGCTTTGCGCCGCAGGGTGAACCGCTGAGCGCTGGGTTGCGGGTACCCAGCGTAGGCCGTGGCGGGGCCTGCACAGGCCCCACGGGATTCATTGTGTTTCCCATTTGGGAAACATCAACAAGACCAGCGTGGCCCGCGCCGTGATGTCAACCCAGCCTACTCGCAGGCGCTTTGCACACTGGGCGGTTGGGGCTGTGGCGCTGTGTGGCGCAGCCGAAGCTGGTTCAGCCGGGGCACCGGTAAAGTCCGCTGCGGCTTGCTTGCCCGTGGCGCCCCTGCCGCCTGCAGGACACTTGAACGTGCGCGCCTTTGGCGCTGTGGGTGATGGCGCCACCGACGACACCGCGGCCTTGCAACGTGCACTGGATGCGCTGCACACGGGCCAATGGCTGGTGTTTCCAACGGGGCTGTACCGCCACAGCACGCGCCTGGTGGTGGGCCGGTCGGGTGTCACCCTCAGCGGCTACGGCGCCACATTGCACGGCAGCAATCCGGCTGACCAGGCGTTGCTGATACAGGCTTCGGGGGTGCGTGTGCAGGGCTTCACGATGACCGCCATCACCGACCACCGGCGCGACGCGCCGTGGGAGTCGCGCATCGCCATCTGGCGTGACGGTGAAACGCTGCCGCCCCTGACTGACGTGCAGGTGCTGAACAACCGCATCATCGAATCGGGCGCACCCGGAACGCCGGCTGCCAACAGCAGTTCGTCGGCCGCCATCTTTGTGCACCGTGTGCACGGGTTTGTGGTGGCCGGCAACGACATACGGCGCTCGCTGTCTGACGGAATACACATCACCGGCGGCGCGCGACAGGGGCAGGTGTGGGGCAACCGGGTACGCGAAAGTGGCGACGACATGATTGCCGTGGTGTCCTACCTGATCAAGGGTGACGCACAGGCCGACCCTGCTGAACGCTACGCGGCAGCGTACGCCCAGCGGCTGCAACGTGAACGGGTGCAGGACGTGCTGATCACACACAACGACGTGGCCGGACAGTACTGGGGCCGCGGCATCTCGGTGGTAGGCGGGCAAGACATCACGGTGGCCCACAACCGCATCGACAACACCACCCATGCCGCCGCGGTGTACATCGCGCGTGAACAGGGCTGGGGCAGTTTTGGTGTGCGCAATGTGCGCGTGCAGGGCAACCACATCACACGGGTGCAAAACACGCAGCCGGCCTACACCGTGCTGGCTGCAGGCGCGCGCAGCCGCCGCACGGGGCACGGCGCCATCGAACTGGTGGCCCATGTCTACGCCGATGAAGCGCGCTGGCCGGTGTTGCGTGACGCGCTGACCATCGAAGGGGTGGCGGTGCTGGACAACCGCATCGAAAGCAGCGCCACAGCGGGCATACGCATCGGCTACGGCTGGGGCCGCACGCTGGCGCCAGCCTGGCGAGCCAACAGCCTGCAAGGTGCGCTGCGCCTTTACACCGGCGCGCGCATCAGCCAAGTGGTGCTGCAGGGCAACGAGTTGCTGCAGGTGGCTGACGGTGTGCAGTGGCTGAACGCAGCAGATACCGCGGCGCGCCTGGTCTGCGCTGGCAACCGACGCGACGGGGTGGGTCTGCTGCTGCCGGGCTGTGTTGAAGACCCACCGGCCGTGCGCCGCGCCTTGGCTGCCACCCCTGGCGCAGCGCAGACGCTGGACGGTGCGCTTGCCGCAGCGCTTCAGGCCTGCAACACAAAGTAGGCGTAGTTGCTCTCGTTCAGTTCAGGCACATAAGCTTTTTTCTCCATGCCCAGAACCGTGAAACCGCGTGCTCGGCAGGCGGCGCTGAAGTCGTCAACCTTGAAACTGACGTTGTGCGCCATGTTCAGCGCGTAGTCCCAGGGCCTGGACCGTGAGGCGGGCGCGCCGTCACTGGTGCGGATGTGGAACAGGGCGTGCCCGCCCGGCGCCAACAGTTCGTGGGCCAGGTCCAGCAGTTCCAGTGCATGGGCTTCGGTGGGCAGCAGTTCCATCAGGTAGGTGCAGATGAAGAGGTCGCAGGCGGGGCCCATCTGGGCCAGCGCCGTGCGTGGTTGGTTGGCATCCACCAGCACCGGTACAAAACCGGGCAGGCCCTGCAGCTTCATTTGGCGCGCACATTCGTCCAGCGTAGAACGCGCGATGTCCACCCCCCAGTAGCTGTGTGCACCGCGCGCAAAGTGCACCGCATTCATGCCGCCGCCGCAGCCCCACTCCACCACCAGCTGGTGTTGGCGGGCTTGCCCGCTTGCCTGCAACACGCGTTGCAGCAAGGCTTGATGCTCTCGGCCCA
>JANNMQ010000531.1:0-2208 GCA_031398045.1 Rubrivivax sp. | reverse complement strand
CGAAGATTCCGCTGCCGGTGGACATATCGATCACCGCCGACGGCAAGGGCCTGTGGGTCAACACCTTCATGGACGGCACAACACGCTACTTCGATTTGAGCAATCCCGAAGCACCGAAGCAGACCTACTCGAAGGTAACGGGCAAGCAGGTCAACATGGTGTCGCAGAGCTGGGATGGCAAGCGTGTTTACATCACCTCGTCGCTGCTGGCCAACTGGGACAAAAAGGGCGCCGATGATGAGCAGGCGCTGCGCGCCTACAACTGGGACGGCAAGGAACTCAAACAAGCCTTCGAGGTCGATTTCTACAAGCTCAACTTGGGGCGCGCCCACCACATGAAGTTCAGCGCCAAGGCCAGCACCACCGCTTCATTGGGCTCGACAGCGGTGCAAGTGGCAGCGGCCCAGCGGTGATGCGGGCAGGGCGTGCGACAGGTGCCCGGCTGGCCTTGCTGGCGGCTTTGGCAGGGCTGGCAGGGCTGGCAGGCCTGCCAGCCACCCAAGCGCAAGGGCCTTCCAGCGCCCCCAGGCAGGACTTCGTGGCGCCGGCGCCGGGCAGCTACACGCTGCCACCGATCCAGCCGGCCGCCAATGGCTGGGTGCTGGAGGGCAACCGGCTGCCGCGCCGACTGTCCAGCTACACGCAGGGCGCGCTGACGCTGTTGTCTTTTGTCTACACCTACTGCACCGACCCGATCGGCTGCCCGCTGGCCTACGCAACCTTCGACACCGTCAAGCGCCGGGTACTCGCCGACCCGATTCTGCGTGGCCGGGTAAGGCTGGTCAGCTTGTCATTCGACCCGCTGAACGACACACCCGATGCCATGCGGGCCTACGGTGGCGAGCATGCACGCAGCAGCGAACTGCGCTGGCATTTTCTGACCACCTACTCGACCAGGTTCCTGAAGCCCATCCTTGACGACTTCGGTCAGGACGTGGAGATCGAACTCGATGCCGGCGGTGCACCCACCCGGGCGCGCACCCACATGCTGAAGGTCTTTCTGCTCGACCAGCAAGGGCAGGTGCGCGAGATCTACAGCGCCGCTTTTCTGCACCCTGACGTGATCGTCAACGACCTCAAGACGCTGGCCCTGGAAGCCACCAGAAAGTCACTGGCCCAGGCGCAGCCGCCACCGGGATGAAGCTGTGGCGACCGAGGCTGCTGACAGCCCTGGCAGTGGTCCTGGCTGGCACGGCCTTCGGCCTGTGGTCATGGCAGGCCACACCACCAAGCCAGCCCGCTGACGCGTCATCGTTCGGCTTGCCACCGCTGCAGTTGCCGCCGGATGTGGTACTCGACCCCGGCCGCATCGAGCTGGGCCGCAAGCTCTTCTTCGACCGCCGGCTGTCGTTCAACGGCACCATGTCCTGTGCGATGTGCCACGTGCCCGAAGAGGGTTTCACGTCGCACGCATCGCGCACGGCGCTGGGCATCGAAGGCCGGAGCCTGCGGCGCAATTCGCCGTCGCTGTACAACGTGGCATGGCAGGCCAACCTGTTCCATGACGGACGCGAAACCTCGTTGTCGGCCCAGGCCTGGCTGCCCCTGTTGCACCCCGACGAGATGGCCAACCCGTCGATCGGCCATGTGCTGCAGCGCATCCGCAGCCTGGCCGACTACAAAGGGAAGTTCGAGCGCGTGTTCAACGGCGCCGGGCCAACGATGGATACGGTCGGTGCGGCTTTGGCTGCATTCGAGACCACGCTGGTGGTGGCTGATTCGCGCTTCGATCGTTGGCGGTTTGGCGGCCAGGCAGCGGCACTCAATGACGTGGAGAAACTCTGGTTCACCATCTTCTCAGGCAAGGGGCGCTGCACGGTCTGCCACCTCGTGGGCGAGCAGCACGCGCTGTTCGTTGATGGCCAGTTTCATGTCACCGGCGCTGGCCTTGCGCCCCCAGCCGGGCGTACGTTCGTGGTGCCGCTGGCGCCTGGCGTCCAGACCGTCATGACCGACGCTGACCTGGCGCACTATTCGCCGCCTGTGCTGCCCGACCTGGGCCGCTTCGAGATCACGCTCGATCCGGCCGATCGGTACGCGTTCAGAACACCCAGCTTGCGCAACGTGGCCCAATCGGCACCTTACATGCACGATGGATCGCTGGCCACGCTGGACGAGGTGGTCGACTTTTACGATAAGGGCGGTGGCGACATGCCCGGCAAGCATGAAGCGTTGTCGGCACTGGGGCTCCATGCCGACGAAAAACAG
>JANNMQ010000495.1:0-2050 GCA_031398045.1 Rubrivivax sp. | reverse complement strand
ATGGCGGGGGATGGGATGACGATGAGTTCAGCGCCTTTCAGCGCAAGGCCGATGTCGGCTGTCGCCAGCGGTATCGGTATCTCGCGCACACCCTGGGCGTCTTTCAGCGTGATGCAGCCGCTGTCGATGACGGGCTGCAATGCGGCGGCGTCACGCCGCCACAGGCGCACGTCGTGACCGGCTTCAGCCAGGTCGGCGGCCGCGGCATAACAGCCGTGGCCGCCGCCGAGGACAGCAATTTTCATGTTTAAGAACTCCAGGATTTGTGCAAATGGCTGCTGAGGGTTGGCAGCCTGGATGCTGCCACGCCCGCTGATTCAAGACGCCGGCAGCTGCAGCGTGGCCACGGTGCCACCGGTGGCCGGGCACTGCACCGACACGCTGCCGTGGTGCAGTTCGGTGATGCGCTTGACGATCGCCAGCCCCAGGCCTTTGCCCTCATCGCTGGTGGCCGGCGCCACACCGCTGCGGCTTTGGTACAGGCGATCAAACAGGTGCGGGAGGTCGGCGCTGCTGATGCCCGGTCCTTCATCTCGCACGCCCACCCACACCTGGGGCGGCGGGCCTGGCAGGCGCTGCACACTCAATTCGATGCCCTTGCCCGCGGGTGTGAACTTCAACGCGTTGTCCAGCAAATTGGCCACCGCGCGTTCAAACAGTTCCACGTCCACTTCGGCCACCGGCGGCGTGTCGCCGTGCTGCACGAAGCTCAGCGTCACGCCTTGTTGCGTGGCGCGCTGCTCGAAGCGGCGCGTGATGTCGTCCAGCACTTCACCCAGGTCCAGCCGCACCAGGTGCAGTTTGAATTCGGGCTCGTCCAGCAGCGCCAGGTCACCCAGGGAACGCACCATGCCGGCGGCGTTGCGCGTGTTGCGCAGCGCCACGGCCACCAGTTGGCGGTCGTCGCTGCGCGCGGGGTCGTCGCCCCAGCGCCGCTCCAGCGTTTCCAGGCAGGCCACGGTGGCCGTCAGCGGGCTGCGCAGGTCGTGTGACAGGTTGCTGACGCTTTCGCGCCTGAAGTGGTCCAGTCGTTTCAGTTCACCCCACTGGTGACGCAGCTTGTTCAGCAGCGCGTGGAAGCCGTTGCGCAGGCGTGCAAATTCGTCACCCTGGCCGCCCGTTTCGGCCCCGCTGGCGCCTGGTGTGGATAGCAGCGTGGGCATCGGTGCCGCCGCGTCCACGCTGAAGCCTTGTTTTTCAGCCAGTGCCACCTCGTCGCTGAGCGCGCGCAACGGCCGGGTGACGGCCACGATGATCCACGCTGCCAGCGCCGCGGCCAGCACGATCAGCGCCGCCACGGTGGCCAGCGCCGGCCCGGCCAGGCTGCTGCCAAACATCACCAGCCGTTGTTGTGAAGGCAAATCTTTTTTGCGGCAGGCCAGATACAGATAACCCTGGGTGGCCGCCACGGGGCCGATGCTGCTGCGGCCCAGTGCACGTGCGGCCACCACGGCCATGTCGTCACCGGTGTCGGGGTCCAGGCCCATCAGGTAGGCGCCGGCAGGTGTTTGCTGCAGGCGCGCCACTTCGGCGGCTTCTTGCACCGACTGCAGCGGCAGCCGGGTGCCCAGCGCAGGGGCTTGTGCACTGCTGCTGGCCAGCAGCCGGCCGCTGGCGTCCAGTAAGTACAAGCGGCTGTCAGGGTCAAACAGCAGCAGGCTGCGCATGAAGCTGGCAAATTCTTCGGGGTTGCGTTCATGCTGTTCCAGCAGGCTGTCGTGCTGCTGCAGCACGCGGGTCATGAAGGCTTCGGCGCGCAGGTAGGTGCTTTCGCGTTCAAAACGCTGAAAGGCCAGCGCCACCGTGGCCAGCACGGCCACGGCGGTGGCCAGACCGGTGAGAAACACCGTCAGCGCCAGGCGCAGGCGCACGCTCATGCGGTGGCGCCTGGTCTCAAACTCTCAGGGTGCATCGCGCATTTTGTAGCCGGCGCCGCGCACGGTGAGGATGTAGCGCGGGTTCATCGGGTCGGCCTCCAGTTTGCTGCGCAGGCGGTTGATGTGGGTGGTGACGGTGTGCTCGTAACCGTCGTGGGTGTAGCCCCACACCG
>JANNMQ010000299.1:0-2364 GCA_031398045.1 Rubrivivax sp. | reverse complement strand
CGCGCACCGCGGCAATGGGTGCGGCTGCGGCTGCTGAACGGCTGCAATGCGCGCAGCCTGGTGTTGCAGCTGAGCGATGCAACGCCGGTGCTGCAGATCGCCAACGAAGGCGGCCTGCTCGCCACGCCGGTGGCGCGCAGCACCGTGACGCTGGCCCCTGGAGAACGCGCCGAAGTCCTGGTCGACTTCGGCGCGGCCCCTGCCGGCCCCGGGACCCGGCTGCTGGCCAGCACCGCCGGGGGTGGCATGGGGATGGGCATGGGCGCGGGTATGGGCATCGGCATGGGCATGGGCGCAGGGCCGGAGACCGAAGTCACTGCATTGACGATGCGCGTCGACCTGCCCCGCCAGCCTGGCGCGATGCCGTCACCACCCACCCGGCTGTTCCCCGCGCCAGGCGTCGCGGCACCCGCTGGTGCGGCGGTCCGGTCCTTCACCCTCGAAGGCGGGATGATGGGCAGCCCGTTCACCATCAACGACCGACGATTCGACATCGGCCGCGTCGACCTGGCCGTGCCGACTGGCGCCGTGGAAGTCTGGCGCTTCATCAACGCCACCGGCATGGCCCACCCGATGCATGTGCATGGGGTGCGGATGTCGCTGCTGTCGCGTGACGGCAGCGCGCCGGCCGCTCACGAGCAAGGCTTGCGGGATACCTTCGTCGTGGAGGCCATGCAGACCATCAGCGTCGCGGTGCAGACGCCACTCGTGGCGTCGCCGGTACCGCTCATGTTCCATTGCCACATCCTCGAGCACGAGGACGCCGGCATGATGGGGCAGTTCATCGTGGCCTGAGCCTGAAGATCGGGTCGCTGGACCTTGACAGCCACCGGGCGTCCGTCATGCAGGGTCGCTCGGTGCACCTGCGCGAGCCGACAGCAGACGTCAGTGCGCCAACGCACGAAATCAGACCTCGACCGTGCCCGGTCCGGCAGATTCTGGACCGCTGCGTTCGCTGGCGCACATTCACCGCGGGCGCATTCCGCCAAGCTCGAAAGGCAGCAACGAGCAGATGTCGCAAGAAACAATATGCTCGATCGGAACGGAGCAGCTTGCCTGCGCGCGTGCAACGGCTGCGCAGATCACCAACATGTACCCCAGGAGCCATCGATGAACCACAAGACGATCAACCCCTTCAAGGCCCTGTGCCTCGTACCGCTGACGGCCCTCTGGCTGGCATCAGCACCGGCGCAGGCGCAGACCGCTCCTGCGATGTCACCGTCTGCCAACAAGCCCATGGGGCAGATGCACCAGGGCGCTGCCGGGTCGCATGACATGAAGGCCGCCATGATGATGGGCATGGACGGCATGCAGAAAATGCCGATGTCGGGTGACACCGACAAGGACTTCGCGATGATGATGAAGATGCATCACCAGCAGGCCCTGAACATGGCTGACATGCAACTTGCGAACGGCAAGTCTGCCGAAATGAAGGCGATGGCCCGGCAGATCATCGTGTCGCAGAAGAAAGAGATCGCGCAGTTCGACAAGTGGCTTGGCAAGCAGAAGTGACATGCGGGCCCGGGCGGCGCCACGCTTAGGTCTCCAGCGAGAATAACTTGGACAGTTGGCCGCTGGATTGGGATGCGTTGCTAGGCGCGGAGTGCGCCGTGTGGCAAGCCACACAAGCGATTCGCAACGACGCAGCGCGCCCAAGGCCAGCGAGTCAAGTGTTCAAGTTATTTTTGCTGGAGTCCTTAGCCCCGGTGCCCGGTCTTCTCTTCGCAGGCGTCGGCGACTCATTTGCCGTCGATACGGTTGCAGAAAAGACGCTCTTCGCCATTGCCGACGCGGGGTTGGCATGACAGCGGCAGCGGCAATGAGCGCGACGTTGGCGGGCGAGACCGCAAAGGGCGGCAGGCACGCAGAGATCGGCGACGCGTCGGTGATGGACGCCGAAGCGGTGGCGGCGGCACTGGATGTGCATGTCGAGACCGGCCTGAGCGCGCAGGAAGCTGCGAGCCGGCTCGCGCTGAGCGGACCGAACGAGTTGCGTGCCGCGCCGCGGGCACCGGCCTGGCGGCGTGCACTGGCGCAGTTCCAGGACCCGCTTATTTACCTGTTGCTGGCGGCGGTGGCCATTGCTCTGCTGGCTTGGTGGGTGGAGGGCCGGGCTGGCCAAGCCCGGGGCTGGCCGGTGGATGCCATCGTCATCGCCGCCGTCGTGCTGCTGAATGCCTTGATCGGCCATGTGCAGGAAGCGAAAGCACAGAACGCGGTGGCTGCGCTGGCCAAGATGACGGCTGTCACGGCCGCCGTGCTGCGTGACGGCAAGCCGCAGCGCGTGCCGAGTGCCGAGCTGGTGCGGGGTGACGTGCTCATCCTGGCCGAAGGCGATGCCGTGGGCGCCGACGCGCGCCTGCT
>JANNMQ010000464.1:0-7398 GCA_031398045.1 Rubrivivax sp. | reverse complement strand
TACGCGGCCTTGCAGACCAGCGGGCACAACATCGCCAACGCCAGCGTTGCGGGGTACTCGCGCCAGCAGGTGAACCTGGAAACCTCGCAGGGCATGATGACGGCGCGCGGCTTTTTTGGCCGCGGTGTGGAGGTGGGTTCGGTGACCCGCCAGCACGATGAATTTCTTTCTCGCGAAGCCACCACCACCAAGTCGGTGGCGGCCATGGACGCCACCAGACTGCAGCACCTGCAGGAGCTGGAGAACGTCTTCAAACCTGGCGAAATGGGCCTGGGGCACGCCAGCAGCGAACTGATGTCGGCGCTGCTGGACATGTCCAGCCACCCGGCAGACCTGGCCACGCGCCAGGTGGTGTTGGCACGCGCCGGCGACCTGGCTGGTCGCTTCAACGAAGCGTCCACCGCGATGGACAATTCGCAGCTGCGCGTGACGGCCGAATTGACTTCGATGGTGGCGCAGATGAACGGCCTGTTGGCCAGCGTGGCGCAGTCCAACTTGCGCATTGCGATGATGCAAGGTGCGCAGCAAACGCCCAATGATTTGCTGGACGAACGCGACCGCCTGATCTCGAACCTGTCCGAGCTGGTGCAGGTTACGCGCATGGAATCTGAGGACGGTTCGGTGGGCCTGTTCACGGCCGACGGCCAGCGCCTGGTGTTGGGCGCCGATGCCATCAAGCTGCAGGTGCTGTCACACGAAAGCGACCCGCAGCGCACGTCAGTGGGCTTCAACGACTTTGGCATCCAGCGCAAACTGGATGAAAGAACTTTGGGTGGCGGCAAGCTGGCGGGCTTGCTGCGTTATCAAAACGACGATCTGGTGGTAGGGCGCAATCTGGTGGGCCGCATGGCGGCTTCGCTGGCGGGAGCGATCAACCAGCAGCAAATGTTCGGCCTGAACCTGCAAAGCCCCATTGGGCAAGTGCCCTCGCAGGCCCTGTTTGCCACCGGCCCCACGCAGGCACTGGGCTTCCAGACCAATGCGCGTGACGTGCTGGGTGTGTTGGTGGGCAGCGTGGCGTTGACCATCACCGACCCCGCGGCATTGGAAGCCACGTCCTACGAAATGCGTGAAGATCCTGGTGCACCGGGCAGTTGGCAGGTTACGCGCCTGTCTGACGGCCGTGTCACCAACGTGGCCGATGGCGACACGCTGGACGGTTTTCGCATCGACTTTGGCGTTCCCGCACCGCAGACCGGCGACCGCTTCTTGCTGCAGCCCGTTGCGCGTGCCGCCAGTGGCATGCAGCGGCTGCTGAACGACCCGCGCGACCTGGCCGCTGCGCTGCCGCTGGTGGCCACCAAGGGCATCACCAACGTTGGCACGGTGGGTGTGGCTTCATTGCAGATGACTGCCACGCCGGTGCCAGTGGCCGGCGCCACCGCGCGCATCACCTTTACCAATGACACCGGTGACTACAGCTGGGACCTGGTGGACGCAGGCAACGCTGTGCTGTCCAGCGGCAGTGGCACCTGGACGCCGGGCCAACCGGTGCCCACACCGCCGGTGGACATCAACGGTTTTTCCCTGTTGCTGGAAGGTGTGCCGCGCAGCGGCGACACGCTCAGCGTGGCGCCCACACCGACCAGTGCGGTGGCCACCAACAACGGCAACGCGCTGCTCTTGATGGCGCTGCGCGACGGCGCCATCGTTGGCGGCCGCTCGCCCACCGACGCCTGGGCCTTGGCGTTGTCCGAGGTGGGTGTGCGCACACAAGGTGGCAAAACATCGGCCGAAATCTCCAGCGCTGTGGCCACCAGCGCGGAATCGATCCGCAGTGCCAGCGCGGGTGTGAACCTGGACGAAGAGGCTGCCACGCTCATTCAGTACCAGCAAAGCTACCAGGCTGCAGCCAAGGTGCTGCAGGTGGCGCAGGCCATCTTCGACACCTTGCTGGACGCAGCGGGTTGAACCAGCTCGACGTTTGACCCGACCTGATTCAACCTGACCCGACCTGCGCCACGCCCCCTGACACTCCACGAGCACCTTCACCATGCGCATCGCCACGGCCTTTGCTTTCGACAACACGGTGGCCACCCTGCAACGGCGCCAGGCGGCGCTGGTGGAGGGCCAGGAACAGATGACCAGCGGCAAACGTGTGCGCAAACCCAGCGATGACCCCGCCGCCGCGGCGCAGGCCGAACGTGCGCTGGCGCAGATCACACGCAGCCAGTCGATGCAGCGTGCGCTCGACACCAGCCGCCACGCCATGGAGCTGACCGAATCGGCGCTGGGCGCTGCCGGCGACGTGCTGCAGCAGGTGCGTGAACAGGTGGTGGCCGCCGGCAACGGCACCTATTCAGACGCCGAGCGGCGCTCGCTGTCGGTGGTGTTGCGCGGCATGCGTGATGAACTCTTTTCAATTGCCAACCGCAGCGACGGTGCCGGCCGCTACCTGTTTGGCGGCCAGGGTTCTGACCAGCCGCCGTTCTTGGATGCACCCGGTGGTGTCAGCTACAACGCCGCCAACGGGCAGGCGCGCGCCGCATCGGGCGAAGCCTCGCCGCTCACCATCGACGGCCAACAGGCCTGGCTGCAGGCTGCAGACCCCGCCAACCCGGGTGGCACCTTGTCGCTGTTTAACGTGCTCGACCGCGTCATCACCGAGTTGGGCACACCGGGCCTGACGAAGGTGCAAGTGGGTGCTGCGGTCAGCGCCGGCCTGCGCGACATCGATGCCGGGGTTGAAAACCTGAGCGCCTGGCGTTCACGCACGGGCGAATCGCTGAACCGCATTGCGGGCATGTCAGAACGGCTGAGCCAGACCACGCTGGACGCGCAACGCGCCCGTTCTGACGCCGAAGACCTGGACATGCTGGCGGCGATCTCTGACTTTCAGAACCGTCAGACCGGCTACGATGCCGCTCTGAAGACCTATTCCATCGTGCAGAAGATGTCGCTCTTCGACCACATCCGCTGACCGACCACAGGCTTCAACCAGGCCCGCGCAGGGCTCTCTTCCCATGCAAACCCATCCCGTACTTGGCACCCTGACACTGGGTTACAGCCCTTTCATCGGCAAGAAGCGCCAGGTGGTGGCCACCCGCCTGTCGGTGACGCCAGCGCGCCCCGACACGGTGCCCGATGCGGGCGCCTTGCTGCAGGCCTTGCTGGAGGTATGGCCGTCGCCTGTGGGCTCTGAAGCACCCCTGGTGTCGGGCGTGGCGCAGCCCAAGGACAACGAGCCGCCGCTGCAACTGACGCTGCGCGCCGTAGACGGCGCACCGCCCGGCCAAAAGGGCGCCCGGCCGCCCGCCGCCGCGGCAGGCCGTGCGCCCGCCGGCCCGGCCGCTGAATTGGCCGCTGTGTCGCTGAACATTGCCGATGAATCCTGGCTGCGTGCGGTGATGGCCGAAGTGTTGCCGCCGCACTTCATGTTGGAAGTGCCGGCTTTCATGGCCGCTGAAGCAACCAACAGCGTGGCCTTGCGCACCCTGCATGCACGCGGTGCGTTGTTGCTGTTGAAGGGCCGGCCGCTGCAAGCTTTGCCGGCCGACGTGCTGGCCTGCTTCAGCCACGCTGTGGTTGAAACCGAAGAGGAACGCCGTGCACTGCCCGCTGCGCTGCCGGGCACGCGCCGTCTGGGTCTGGTGCAAAGTGGCGTGCGCACCAGCGCCGCTGCCGGCCAGGCCTTTGAGCGCGACGCCATGGCCGTGCTGGGCTGGCCGCTGGACGACCCGTTGCCGCAGTCCAGCACCCGCCACAGCGTGCCACCCGATGTGCAGGTGGTGCTGGAACTGATCAATGGGGTGGACAAGGACTGGCCGGCCTCCAAGCTTGAAACGCTGTTGAAGCGAGAGCCGACGCTGGCCTACCGCTTGATGCGTTATTTGAATTCACCCGCGTTTGGGTTGTCGGTCGAAATCAACTCCTTCGGCCATGCGCTGATGTTGCTGGGTAGCCAGCGGCTGAAGCGCTGGCTGGCGCTGCTGCTGGCGTCGGCGTCCAAAGGCAACAACGCCCAGCCGTTGATGCACGCGGCGGTGCGGCGGGGCCTGATGATGGAAGAGCTGGCCAAAGGGCAAGGCGACGCCGAGTTGCGTGGCCAGATGTTCATCTGCGGTGTGTTTTCGCTGCTGGACCGGCTGCTGAACCAGCCCTTTACCGACATGATGGCCAGCCTGCCGGTGCCAGAAACGGTGCAGAAAGCCTTGCTGGGGCAGGGTGGTCCTTTTGCGCCCTATCTGGCGCTGGTCAGTGCGGTGGAGCAAGAGGCCGCCTACGACACCCGCGAAGCCGCCGACCAGCTGATGCTGGGTATGGCTGAAGTCAACCAGGCCCTGCTGCGCGCCTTGCTGGCGGGCCGGCAACTGGACGGATGAACGAGCGCGGCGCAGGCAAAGGGCCGCTGGTTCGGCCGGGCTCTGCGGGCCTGGCTGGCCGCGCCACAGCCTCTGCGCCAGCGCGCGCCATGCGCTCTGTGGGGCCTGGCGGGCCTGTTGGGCCTGTCGGTCCCATAGACCCCCAGGCCGGTGCGTTGATGCGCACGCTGTGGGCCTCGGGCCAGGCCGTGGCCCTGCAGGCTGCCGACTTCCGGCTGATCGACCTCAATGAGGCCTACGCCTCGATGTTGGGACGCACCCGCGACCAGTTGCTGGGCTTGGACCCGATAACGCTGCAGCCTGCCGACGACCAGGCCCTGAACCGCGCGCAGCGACAGCGTGTGTGTGACGCGCCGGCGCAGGGCCGCCCGGCACCCGCCATGCACCACCGCTTCCTGGACGCGCAGGGCCAGGAACGCTGGATGGCCGTGCTGATCAGCAACGTGGCGCCCGCTGGCGCTGCGCCACGCTGGTTGAGCCTGGTGCACGACCAAAGCGGCGAGCACCTGGCGCGCCAGGCCGCGCAGCGTGCCGAACAAGAACTGTCACAGTGGTTTGAACTCAGCAGCAATGGCATGGTGGTGTATGACGACACGGGTTTGATCGTTCGTTTCAACCACGCTTTTGAAAACTTGCTGGGCCCGGTGCCGCAGGGTTTGCAGCAGGCCAGTTCCGAACTGCAGGGTTTGCTGGCCTGGCACCACGGCGCGCTGACGCCTGCGCTGGTGCCCGGCGCGCCGCCGCTGGAAACGCAGGTGGTGTTGAAGGCTGCTGGCGCGCTGGGCGCCCGTGCCCGCCACTTGTGGGCAAGGCTGGCCTGCCACGCGCAGGGCACGGCCAGCGCGCCCGTGCGCCGCGTGCTGGCCGTGGTGCAAGACCGCAGTGCCGAAGACGAACGCGACTTGGCGCAGTTTGAAATGGGCATGTTGATGGACACTGCCAGCATCGGCGTGGCCACCTTCGACCCCGGCCGTGGCTGGCTGGGGCCCACGGCCAGCGTGCAACGACCCGCCGCTGCGGGCACCGGCCCTGCCGCCAGTGCCCATGCGCCCGCTTCAGTGGGCCGTTTGGCTGCACCGCAGGGCGCTTTGTTGGGCATCGGCCGTGAACTGGTGGAGCCCGAGTCGATGCCTGAATTCGAGCGCCTGCAGCAAGCGCTGCGGCGTGGCGAACGCACCGAGGTGCGCTATGCCGTGCGCCACCCTGAAATGGGCCGACGCTGGCTGTTGACAAGGGTGGAGCCCGCGGCCATGTCCGGCGGCCGCAACACCACGTCCATCGTCACGCTGGACGTCACCGACCAGGAAGCTGCACAGCACCGCAACGAACAGTTGCTGCGCGAGCTAACGACCATACTGGACACCTCCCCCGCCGGCATTGCCTACCTGCGCGGCCCGGCGCTGGTGCGCTGCAATCGCCGCTTCGAACGCATGCTGGGTTTTGAGCCTGGCGCTGCGGCCGGCGCATCGCTGCAAGAGATATTTGCGCGCAACCGCGCACCACAAACGGGTGCCACCAACCTGGCAGAAACGGCGGCCGAAGCGCTGGCCCAAGGCCAGGCCTTTGAGACCGAAATCAGCCACGACGAGGCGGGTGCCGACCTGCGCTGGTACTCCTTGTCATTGCGCCGCGCAGGCGACGCCGACGAAGCGGTGGCGGTGCTGACCGACATCACGCGGCTGAAGCTGCAACAGGCGGAGCTGGAGCAACTGCTGCGCGACCGTGAGCTGATGTTCAGCTTGTCTGACGTGGGCATCGTCTACCAGCGCGGTGCGCGCATCGAGCGCGCCAACCAGGCCAGGGCCGCCATCACTGGCTGGGGCAGTTCAGAGCTGGGCACGCTGGACGCCGCCGAGCTGTACGAAAACGCCCGGGAATGTGTGGAGTTCGAAGCCCGCATTGCGCAGGGGCTGCGCGAAAAAGGGCGCTTCAGCAGCGAACGCAAACTCAAACGCCGCGACGGCAGCCTGTTGTGGGTGCAGGTGGCGGTGCGGCCCGCGGACGGTGACGGCGTCAACGCGGGCGTGATTTCTTCTTTTGTCGATGTGGACGAACGCCGCCGGGCGCGGCAAAACCTGGCCCAGCAGGCCGAGCGCACCCGTTCGATGCTGAATTCGGTGCTGGTGGGCATCGTCACGGTGTCTGAACGCGGCATCGAGTGGATGAACCGATCAGCGCGGCGCATGTTTGCTGGCGACCTGGCCGACTTCATCGCGCGCCCGATCAGCGTGGTGGCCACACCCGAAGACGAACACCCGCTGCGCCGCAGTGACTGGTTGCAGCGCCTGCAAGAGGGGCGGGCGGAGACCTTTGAGTGCCGCTTGCGCGGCCGCGACGGGCGCGAGTTCTGGGTTGTGGGTTCGGCGGTGCTGACCTCTGCCGGGCAGGGCCCAGAACGTGAGGTCACTTTTGCGCTGCTCGACATCGAGCGCCGCCGCCAGGCCGAGGTGAGCATTGCGCAGGCCAAGGCTTCACTGCAGCGGGTGATAGAAACCGCGCCGCTGGCGATTGCGCTGTTTGACGCGCGCAGCCTGCGGGTGCAGCAGTTGAACCAGACGGCCGGCGAATTTTTTGGCCGCCCCTTGCTGGCGCTGGCCGGCTGCACGCTGCAGGAGATGTGTGAACCCGACCAAGCCGCTGCACTTCAGGGTTGGTTGCGTGCGGTGGCGCAAGGCCAGGGTGCAAGTGAACATGAATGGCGCGACATGGCGGTGCAAGCGGGTGGCGCTGCTGCTGCCAGCGCTGGCGTTGGAACGGCAACGGGCGCTGCCGAAACCGCACAACCGCACCGGGTGTGGGACAGCCTGATTGCGCCGCTGGATGAAGACAGCGACGGTGTCAGCCAGCTGCTGTTGGTGGCCAGTGATGTCACGCACCAGCGTGAAGCCGAACGCGCGCGCCTGCAGGCCGCCATCGACCAACGCGAGGTGCTGGTGCGTGAGGTGCACCACCGCATCAAGAACAACCTGCAAGGCGTGGCCGGCTTGCTGCAGCAAAACGCGGCCCGCCGCCCAGAACTGGCCAGCGTGCTGAACGAGGCCGTGGGGCAGGTGCAGGCCATTGCGCAGGTGCACGG
>JANNMQ010000412.1:0-5434 GCA_031398045.1 Rubrivivax sp. | reverse complement strand
GCCTACTACCAGGGCCATGGCGCGCAGGCGCTGCAGTGGCTGGCTCGGGCTGTGGCCATGGGCACGCAGTCGCGCCTGTTTGATGCCCAGACCTTTGTGCTGCTGGCGCTACTGAAACACGACAGGGGCGACGCCGCCGGCGTGGCCGCAGTGCGCGAACAGCTGCGACGTTATGTTCAGCGCAGCAATGCCGACGCAAGGCTGCAGCGCATGGAAGAAGCAGCCACGGTGCTGAACAGTTGGGCCAGCGGCAACATCGCGCAAGCCCTGGCCAGTCTGCAGGCGCTGGCGGACGCTGCCACCAGCAACGAATTTGATCTGGAGGCGGCCAATCTGCTGCTGGCACTGCTGCACCGCGTGCCCGCCGAACAGCGCGGGCAGGTCGGCCTGGAAAACAAAGTGGAACGGTTGGCGATGCGTTTTTCCACCTCCAAGGCCGTCACCGAAGTGCTGCTGGCGCATGCAGCGCGCGCCGAGCCTGCGGCCAGCATCATCAAACAGTGCCAGGCCAAGATCGGCTCGCTGGCCGAGTCGGCGATGGACCTGTCGCTGCAAGGCCAGCCCGGGCCCGCGGTACTGCAGCTGCTGGAAGCTGGCGAGCGCACCATGAATGCCAAACTGCTGGAAATGGCCCGCAGCCTGGCAGAACGCCAACAGGCCAAGCTGCCAGACGCCGCCGAGCTGATAGCGCGAGCCAGCCAGCGCTTGCGTGAACTGTCGGGGGGCCGCCACGCGCTGGTGGCTGGCGGCGCCAGCAACCGCACTCCAGGGGGCTTGACGCTGCGCGCAAAAACGCCCGCATCGGCTGATGGCTCCACCATCACGGGCACCAACACAGGCACCAACACAGGCGCCCCCACGGCACTCACCGCAGCTGCAGCGGCAGTAAGCGCTTGAAAGCACCCGGCATCAAAAAAGCTGGCCCTGCCCAGCCATCACCGCAGGCCGCCTGAAACGCGTGAGGTCGAGGTCGTTTTTAGCGCGGTTCAAGCCCAGACGCGTGCAGGCCTTTTCAAAACGTTGGCGCAACAGCTCAGCCCACACCCCTTGCCCCCGCATGCGGCTGCCAAAGCGGCTGTCGTTGTCTTTGCCACCACGCATGTCGCGCACGCGGGCCATGATGCGTTCAGCGCGGTCGGGCACGTGTTGCTGCAGCCACTGCTGAAACAGCGGGTTCACTTCCCAGGGCAGGCGCAGCACGACGCTGAAGGCCGACGTGGCCCCTGCGTCACGGGCGGCAGACAAGACGTGTTCCAGCTCGGGCTCGTTCAGGAACGGAATCACCGGCGACACGCTGACGCCCACCGGTATGCCTGCACGCGCCAGGGTTTCCAGCGTGCGCAAGCGGCGGTGTGGCGCTGCGGCACGCGGTTCCAGCGCCCGCGCCAGCGCGCCGTCCAGCGTGGTGATCGAGATATACACCGCGGCCATGCGCTGTTGCGCCATGGGCGCAATCAGGTCGATGTCGCGTTCAACCAGGCTGCTCTTGGTGATGATGGAAAAAGCATGCTGAGCTTCGGACAGCACTTCTATGATGCTGCGGGTGATGCGCAGCCTGCGCTCAGCGGGCTGGTAGGCGTCGGTCACCGAGCCGATGTTCAACTGCAGCGGCGTATAGCTGCGCGCCGACAGTGCTGAACGCAAGCGTTCAGCGGCATTCATCTTGGCCACGATGCGTGTTTCAAAGTCCAGACCCGGTGACAGGTCGAGGTAGCTGTGTGTGGGACGGGCGTAGCAGTAAATGCAGCCGTGTTCACAGCCCCTGTAGGGGTTGATCGACAGGTCAAAGCCAATGTCGGGCGATTCGTTGCGGGACAGGATGCCCTGCACCTGGGTTTCAATGATTTCGGTGCTGACTGGATGCTGCTCTTCAGCCGCCGCTTGTTCCAGCGTGCCCCAGCCATCGTTGAAATCACCGCGCTGGTCGGCCTGAAAACGGTGCTCCAGTGCCCACGCGGTGCCACGGCCCTTCACCGCCGCCGCGGGCGCCAACATCAGCGTGACCGGTACACCCGTGCGCGGCGGTGCCGGGGCTGGCCCCGCTGTTGGTGCTGGCGTCTGGGTAGCAGCCCACCGCGGAGCCAGGGGGCTGGGCGCTTCTGGATCAGATCGATGCGTTTGCATACTGTAAATATATACAGCCTTTAACGGCCCCACAAGGCACACGCATCAGAAGCGCATGCACAGCCGTTCAGCGCAGGTACAGCACGTCCAGTTCAGCCACTTCAGACGCCTGGTTGCCCCAGGACCGGCGCACATGGTTGACCACAGCGGCCAGGTCTGCGTCTTTCAACACCAGTGGCGGCATCCCGTAAGGCCGGGGGTTGTCCACCGTGGTGGGACCAAATCCGCCGTGGCTGATGATTTGCACCAGGTTCAGCGCTGTGGGCTGAAGGACGGTTGCGTTGCCCACCAGTGTGGGGTAGATGCCGGCCACACCCTGACCCTGTTCGCCATGGCAATCGGCGCAGTGTTTTTTGTACAGCTCGGCGCCACGCGCTTGCCAGGATGCGCCGCCCGATGCAGGCTGTGTTTGAACCCGAACGGCCGGCAGGCCGGGGGCCAGGCTTTGCAGATAAAAAACAGCAGCCTGCAGGTCGGCGGCCGTCCAGTGCTGCAGGCTGCTGCCCACCACCGCCGCCATGGGCCCGGACGCCCGGCCAATCGCAGAACCCCCAGTTTTCAGCAAAACCACGGTCTCTCGGGCCCAGTCGGGTCCCTGCTGCTGATCCGGCAGCAGTGAAGGCGCGTACCAGCGATGCCCGGGCATGGTGCCGCCGGTCATGGTGTTGGCCGATGCGCCCCAGGCGTTGCGTGGTGCGTGGCAGGCGCCGCAATGCCCGAGGCCCTGCACCAGATAGGCACCGCGCTGCAACGGCGTGTCCTGCCGGTCTGCCAGCGCTGACGCAGCGGGCCGGAAAAACAGCAAGCGCCACACGGCCAAGGCCGCCTGGGTGTTGGCGGGGAAGCGCAGATCCTGCGCCGGCTGTGGGCTGTCCACCGGAGGCAGGCTGCGCAGATAGGCAAACAGTGCGTCGGCGTCGGCCCGCGTGATGCGGCTGTAGTGAGGGTAAGGAAACACCGGCAGCAACAGCCGGCCATCACGCGAACGGCCCAGCCGCAGAGCGCGCCACAAATCATCCGCCGACCAGCGGCCCAGGCCTGTCTGCTCGTCGGGTGTCAGATTGCCGGCCACCACTGCGCCGAAAGGTGTGGCTACCTGACGAGGGCCTGCAAAGGCCACACCGCCGGGTGCGCTGTGGCAGCCCTGGCAGTTGCCCAGCCGGGCGATGTAGGCACCTTGTTGCAGCAGTTCGGCGGCGGATCGGTTGGTGCCGTTGGCTTGCTTGAGCGCGCCGGCGTGGTCCGTTTCAAGCGTGTGTTCAAACACGGCACTGGCCGCTGCCAGCAACAGGGCAGCCGCAACCACAACCGCTGCCATCCAGAACCCCCAGGCGCGCCCAATGCCCAGCTTGATCAACGCAGGCCGCCGCAGTCCATGGGCCAGCGACCGGGGGGCTGCAGCGCCGGTGCCGACTGAACGGGCACCGGCTGGGCCTGCAGCCATTCGGCCACGGCCGCCACGTCGGCCGGCGCCATGCGCTTTGCAATCTGCGCCATGCAATCGGGTTTGCGGGCTTGGCGCGCACCCACGCGCCAACCGCCCAGTTGCCCCAGCACGTAATCTTTGGGCAGCCCCACCAGGCCGGGCACCCAAGGCGCCACGCCCGTCAGTGCAGAACCGTGGCAGTCCACGCAGGCTGGCAGGCGCAACGCAGAGTCGCCTTCCAGCGCCAACTGACGGCCGCGT
This sequence comes from Rubrivivax sp., assembly GCA_031398045.1. Taxonomy (GTDB): domain Bacteria; phylum Pseudomonadota; class Gammaproteobacteria; order Burkholderiales; family Burkholderiaceae_C; genus Rubrivivax. The sequence continues at coordinate 1,623 of JANNMQ010000412.1, read as the reverse complement.
TGTGTCTGATCAGGGCGCGCCGCGGGGCGCGAAGTGCTGGCTGGCACGTACGGCAAGTTCAGCGCCGCAAAGTGCGCCGCCATCTCAACCAGGTAATCGTCGCCCAGATGTTCCAGCAAACGGGCCATGCCATCGTGGCGGCGGCGCCCGTCACGAAAGGCCAGCAGTTGCTGGTGCAGATAACCGGCGGGCTTGCCGGCGATGCGTGGCACGTAGCCCTCCGCTGACGCCCTGCCCTGTTCACCATGGCAGCTGGTGCAGGCCAGCAACCGCTGCGCCATGGTGTCAACCACCTGTGGCGGCGCTGCACGGGCAAGCCCAACACCCGTCATGCCCCAGATGAAGCCCGCAGTGGCCACCCCGTACATCACCAGCCTGCAATGACGGTACGCACCCGCGCCACTGCAGATCCACCACCAGGGCTTGTTGCCCATGCTGTGTCAGTACTCGTTGCCGCTGCTGCCCGGGGCCAGGTTGTCGAACTTGGTCAACGGCTTCAGGAACGCCAGCTTCACGGTGCCCACGGGGCCGTTGCGCTGCTTGGCAATGATGATCTCGGCCACACCAGGCTCTTTGCTGGCGTCCTTGGTGTAGTAGTCGTCGCGGTAGATGAACATGATGATGTCTGCGTCTTGTTCGATAGCGCCTGATTCGCGCAAGTCGCTCATCATCGGCCGCTTGTCGGTGCGTGTTTCCACGCTGCGGTTCAGCTGCGAAAGTGCAATCACGGGACACTGCAGTTCTTTGGCCAGCGCCTTCAGACCGCGCGAAATTTCACCCAGCTCGGTGGCGCGGTTTTCATCGCTGCCGCCGCTGCCGCTCATCAGCTGCAGGTAGTCCACCACGATCAGGCCCAGCGTGCCACCAAACTGGCGCGCCATGCGCCGGGCGCGGGCGCGCAGCTCGGCCGATGTAAGGCCCGCCGTTTCGTCGATGAACATGTGCACCTTGCCCAGCCGTTCCACGGCCTCGGCCAGGCGACCCCACTCGTCGTCTTGCAGCTTGCCGGTGCGCAGGTGCTGCTGGTTGATGCGGCCCAGCGCCCCCACCATCCGCAGCGCCAGTTGTGAGGCACCCATTTCCATCGAAAACACCACCACCGGCAGTTCTTCTTTCACCGCCACGTGTTCAGCAATGTTCAGCGCAAAAGCAGTTTTGCCCATCGAGGGCCGCGCTGCCAGCACCACCAGGTCGCCCTTTTGCAGGCCGGCGGTCATGTTGTCGAGTTCGTAGTAGCCAGTGCGCACGCCGGTCACGTCTTCGGCGCCGTTTTCAGCCAATTCATTGACGCGGTCCAGCAGCGCCACCACCAAAGAATCGATGCCTTGGAAGCCCTGGCGCTGGCGCGAACCTTCTTCGCCGATCTTCAGGATCTTGCTCTCGGCTTCGTCCAGGATCTGCGGCACCGCACGGCCTTCGCGGTTGAAGGCCGAAGTGGCAATGTCGTCGCTGGCGGCAATCAGTTTGCGCAGGATGGCGCGCTCGCGAACGATCTCCGCATAACGCCGCATGTTGGCGGCACTTGGCACGCTCTGCGCCAATGCGTTCAGGTAGGCCAGGCCGCCACTGTCTTCGGCTTTGCCCAGGCTTTGCAGTTGTTCAAACACCGTGATCACGTCAGCC
>JANNMQ010000380.1:0-8422 GCA_031398045.1 Rubrivivax sp. | reverse complement strand
CAACAGACTTTGAGTTATGTTACTGGGTGAAGGCGCTGTGGCCATCCCGCGATCGCATGGCGACTTCGGTATGGGTTGTGACTGTTTGCTGGTTTTGGAGGTTGACGGGGCACGCCTGATGGTCTGAATGACTTTGTTTCGACCCGAGTGGAGTTTGAAAGCCAAAAGGCGTTGGGCGCGATTTGGCACCGCTGGCTGGTTGTATACTCAAAGGCTTTCCCGGATTCGGCTGGGAAAGTTTGGTTGCAAGTGACCCGTAGACCCGTTGACCCATTGACAAGTTCAGACGCCCAGGCACTTGTTTGCCGCTGGTCTGTACAAAAAGTGCCCAAGAGGCTGCAGTTCAGCCGCACCCCCCATCGCTGGTTAGGCCATTGCCAAACCCGTGCATGCAGAGTGCGGTTGCTCCACAAGCAGTTCCGAGGGTGCTGGGTGCCGGGTGTAGGCCAACCAATGCTGCAAAGGGCAGCAAGTCCGAAGTTGGTGCACAGCCGTTCTTGGCGGTGCATTTCTTGAGAGAACTTCATGAAGACCTTCAGCGCCAAACCGGCCGAAGTGAAGCATGAGTGGTTTGTGATTGACGCCACCGACAAGGTGCTCGGTCGTGTTGCCAGCGAAGCAGCACGCCGTTTGCGCGGCAAGCACAAAGCCATTTATACGCCTCACGTCGACACCGGTGACTTCATCATCGTCGTCAATGCCGACAAGATCCGTGTCACGGGGGCCAAGGCCACCGACAAGATCTACTACCGGCATTCCGGCTATCCCGGTGGCATTTACGCCACTGCGTTCAAGGACATGCAGGCCAAGCACCCTGGCCGCGCCCTTGAAAAGGCTGTCAAGGGCATGCTGCCCAAGGGCCCGCTGGGTTATGCGATGGTCAAGAAGCTGAAGGTTTATGCGGGCGAAAGCCATCCGCACACCGCTCAGCAGCCCAAACCGCTTGAGTTTTGAGGACGCAGCGATGATCGGAATTTGGAACTATGGCACCGGCCGCCGCAAATCAAGCGTGGCACGTGTCTTCATGAAAAAAGGCACCGGCCAGATCGTCATCAATGGCAAGGCCATCGATGAATATTTTGGTCGCCAGACCTCCATCATGATCGTCAAGCAGCCACTGCTGCTGACGGCCAATGATGGTGCGTTTGACATCAAGATCAACGTGCAGGGCGGCGGTGAATCCGGCCAGGCCGGCGCGGTGCGACACGGCATCACCCGTGCGCTGATCGACTATGACGCGGCACTCAAGCCCGACCTCAGCCGCGCCGGGTTTGTGACCCGTGACGCGCGTGAAGTCGAGCGCAAGAAGGTTGGTCTGCACGGCGCTCGCCGCCGCAAACAGTTCAGCAAGCGCTAAGCCGCTGGCAGGGCCGCCCGGACGCTGCTGGCGTTCAGGCAGCTCTTGCCGTAGCCCGCTGGCCACCATCCATGCGTTGGAAGTTGCTGCGCCGCCGCCTGTCGGTCAGTGCGCCTCGGATGATCGTCCGCAGCCACTTGCCGTGGCCGCTGCGTTGGGCCGTTTGGGCCTTGGCCTTGGGCTTTTCTGCAGCGCTGGCGCTCTGGGCTTTTGAGTTTGGTAAAGACATTGCCGGCCTGGACCGTCGCAGCAACGAAGAGTGGGCTGCCTTGCAAGCTGAGCTCAAGGACCTGCGCCTGAAACACGACGAGGCGCGGCAAATTTCAAACACGGCTGACAGCCTGCTCAAGACCGAGCGTGCCGCGCAGGAACGTCTGGGCCAACAGCTGCGGGCGCTGGAATCTGACAAGCAGACTTTGCAGTCGGAGCTTGGGTTTTTCCAGAAGCTTCTGCCCACGGGCAGTGAAGGCCTGCAGGTGCGCGGCTTGCAGGCTGAGCTTCCGATGCCTGGCCAGCTGCAGTACCGGATGCTGGTGGTGCAGCAAGCCAAAGACGCCGAGTTCACGGGTACCTACGAGCTCTTGATCTCCGGGCAGTTGGACAACAAGTCCTGGTCCATGCCCTTGCCGGGTGGCCCGCGCGCAATCGCCGTCAAACAGGTGGCCAGAGTGGAAGGTTCAGTCGACCATCCGGCTGGTGCCGTGATAAAAGGCGTGCAGGTCCGCATCATGGATGGCCGGGGCGCCGTACGCGCCACCCACACCACCCGTCTTTAAAACAAGGCCCGAGGAGAAACCCAATGTTCGGCATGAAAAACAAAAAGCAGCCACCGATCCGCAGTCTGGTGGGCGAAGGCATGGTGGTGTCGGGGCATCTGCGCTTCACCGAAGGCCTGCGCGTAGATGGAGAAGTCAATGGCGACGTGATGGCCGCTGATGACAGTGCCAGCAGCATCGTGGTGATCAGCGAAAATGCCCGCGTCCATGGCAAGGTGAAAGCAGGGCATGTGATCATCAACGGCGAAGTTCATGGGCCGGTGCACTGCACCGAGCTGCTTGAGCTGCAGCCTAGAGCCCGAGTGACGGGCGACATTCGGTACGAATTGCTTGAAATGCATGCCGGTGCACAAGTGGGTGGCGAACTGACGCCCTTGCGCAATGCAGAAAAGCCCACACTTAAACTGGCAGCCGTTAAAGAGGCTTGAACGACTTTTAGAACCGCTGCTACCACGTAAGCCGCCCGATTTTTCAGCGCCCGCAAAACACGTTTTGCATCGGGCGCACCTCTGGAGTTGACCCTATGAACGCACTTGCCGAACCCCTGGCCCCTTCCACTGACGAAGTGCCTGGCGCGCCCATCATTTTCACTGACAGCGCTGCTGCCAAGGTCAAAGACTTGGTGGACGAAGAGGGCAACCCCGAGCTGAAGCTGCGCGTGTTTGTGCAAGGCGGTGGATGTTCAGGTTTTCAGTACGGATTCACCTTTGATGAAGTTGTGAATGAAGACGACACCCAGATGAGCAAAAACGGCGTCACGCTGTTGATCGACGCGATGAGCCTGCAGTACCTGATGGGCGCGGAAATCGATTACAAAGAAGATTTGCAGGGCGCGCAGTTCGTGATCAAGAACCCCAACGCCACCACCACCTGCGGCTGCGGTTCCTCGTTTTCCGCATAGCTAAAACGCGGCCAGGTCCGGCGTTCTGACCAAAAAAAGCCCAGCGTTGCTGGGCTTTTTTGCGCTCGTCACCTGGTGCGCGCGCGGAACTACTCGGCTGTGGTGCGAGACCCGCCCAAGGTCTCTGCAATGTCCAGCTTGGCCTGCAACAATCGTGACAGCTCGCCAAAGCGCTGGCGAGCATCGCTGTCTAGCGCTGTGGTTTCTACGGCCCGAGCCACCAACATCGGGTCTTGGTGCATGCCTTTGACGCGGAATTCAAAGTGGAGATGCGGGCCTGTCGCCCAACCTGTGGCACCTACGCCGCCCAGCTTCTGGCCTTGCTCCACCCGTTGCCCTACACGCACGTCCATCGTACTCAGGTGCGCATACAGCGTGCTGCGGTCATGGCCATGTTTGACTTCCACCACGTTGCCGTAGCCGCTTTGGTGCCCCGCTGTTAGAACGACTCCAGCGCCCACGCTGCGCACAGGAGTGCCCGTGGGTGCGGCGTAGTCCACGCCCAGGTGCGCGCGAAGGGTCTGGAAAATAGGGTGCATGCGCATCGCAAAACCCGACGTGACGCGTGAAAATTCCACCGGGCTGGCCAGGAATGCATGGCGCCTGCTGCGGCCATCCAGCCCGTAATAGCTGCCTTTCTGGCCACCCTGAGCAAACCACACGGCATGGTGCGCTTTGCCGGCGTTCACAAACTCTGCAGCGGTAACCCTGCCTGTGCCTTCGTTCCAGGCCACGGGCTGGCCGTCGGCGGTCAATGTTTCGTAGACCACGCTGAATGTGTCACCACGCCGCAGCTGCCGGTGCATGTCGATTTCGTTGGCGAAAATTTCAGCCAGCTGGGCGGCCACGGCGTCAGGCAAACCGGCTTCATCGGTAGCTGCAAACAATGTGCTGCGAATGCTGCCACTGGCCAGCCGCGAATCTGTGCCGTAGGGAACGTCTTGTTTGCGGGCTAACCAGCGGCCCTCGAGATTTTCAATGCGCAAACGCGTGAAGTGGGTTTTGGCCAGCTCCGCATCGGCTGCAGGGAAGCGCACCACCAAATCTTGCAACGTGCCATTGGCGTGGGTGCGCGCCAGCACCATCTTGCCGGCGCGGCCGCTGAACAGGGAGCGTGCTGCGGTGTCAGTCTGCAAAAACGACAGCGCAGCGGCGTCACGCACGCCCAAGCGTGAGAGCAACGAAGCCGCGGTGTCTGCGCTGCGGGTCAGTTCGCCGCGCGAAAGCGTGATGTCCTGGTCAGCCAGCGCTTCAAGCTGATTTCCCAGGCCTTGAGGCGCCACGTTCTCGATCACCGTTCGCACAGCTGGCAGATCGGCACCAGGCACCAGCGGCGCAACGGCCACCGCAGTGATGCCAAAGCCAGCTAACGCGACCGAGGCGGCCAGCACGATACCCGTGCGGTGCTGGCGGCTGGCCAGCAGCAAGCGGTTCAGCGCTTGTTCAGAAGAAGTTTTCACAGGCGATCAATTGGTTCGGCAAACCTTGCCCGCTGGCGAAGGCGCGGCTTGCTGGTCTTAGAAACCAAGCCTTGGTGGCCCAGCCTCTAGAATTTGTGGTCTAGCGCCAAGTTGTCAGAACAACAACCTTTGCACCTGGGCAGTGAAATCAAGCATGCCTGGTGCCGCTGTGAACCGTGGAATAGTTGAGGTTTTGAGTATATCCAAAGCCCTTTGACTGACCAGACCCTAAACACACCCAAAGCCTCCGGGAAAACGCAGGGGTTGAAAGGGAGCCCGAGCCCGCCTGACGTGCGTCTGACAAACGTCTGGGAAACGTCTGACGAACGTCTGACAAGCGACTGACAAGCGCCTGCCGCAGCCGCGGTGCTGTGCATGGCACCCGCAGCCACCGGCGCTGACATCACAAATCCCACTGACCCCAGCACCGCACACCGACGACGCGCCATGACCCTTGCACAGCCCGCACTGAATTCCACCGAGCAGCCAACGCCCAGCGGCCTGGACGCCGCCAGTGACGCCGTGCGCTGGGCTTATGCAACTTCGTTGCGCGGCTGCGAAGAACTGTTGCCCGCACAGGAGTGGCTGCACAAGTTGCAGCGTTCGGAAGCCACTGGCAAGCCCTTGCGCATCAAATTGGGACTGGACCCCACCGCACCCGACATCCACATCGGCCACACCGTGGTGCTGAACAAGATGCGCCAGTTGCAGGACCTGGGGCATACGGTAATTTTTCTGATCGGGGACTTCACCTCGATGATCGGCGATCCATCGGGTCGCAATGCCACGCGCCCCCCCCTGTCACGCGCGCAGATCGAAGCCAATGCACAGACTTACTATCGGCAGGCCAGCCTGGTTCTGGACCCCACCAAGACCGAGGTTCGCTACAACAGTGAGTGGAGCGACCCGCTGGGCGCCCGCGGCATGATCGAGCTGGCCGCCAAATACACGCTGGCCCGCATGCTGGAACGTGACGACTTCACCAAGCGCTTCAAGGCCGGCAACCCCATCAGCGTGCACGAATTGCTGTACCCGCTGATGCAGGGTTATGACTCGGTGGCCTTGAAAAGCGATCTGGAGCTTGGCGGCACCGACCAGAAATTCAACCTGCTGGTGGGCCGTGCGCTGCAGCAGGAATACGGCCAGGAGCCGCAGTGCATCTTGACCATGCCCCTGCTCGAGGGCCTGGATGGCGTCGAGAAGATGAGCAAGAGCAAAAACAACTTTGTGGCCATCACCGATGACGCCAACACCATGTTTGCCAAGGTGCTGTCTATCAGCGACGTGCAGATGTGGAAGTGGTTTGAATTGCTGAGTTTTCGCGCCCAGAGCGACATCGCGCACCTGAAGGCCGAAGTGGCCGATGGTCGCAACCCGAAGGACGCCAAGGTGATGCTGGCCAAGGAAATCACCACCCGCTTCCACAGCAAAACGGCAGCAGATGTGGCTGAACAAGACTTTCAACGCCGGGCTGCGGGCGGTGTGCCTGATGAGATGCCCGCGGTGGCCTTGGCCGGTGCACCCTTGACTATCGGCACACTGCTGAAGCTGGCCGGCCTGGTGCCTTCGACCAGCGAAGCGCTGCGCATGGTGGACCAAGGCGGTGTGCGCATCGACGGCGTGGTGGTCAGCGACAAGGCCTTGAAGGTGGGCGCCGGCACCTGCGTGCTGCAGGTGGGCAAACGCAAGTTTGCTCGCGTCACGCTCAGCGCTGCCTGAAGGCTCAGGACGGTCCATGCAGGTCAGCAGTTATCTGAAGTTGTCCATCGCGGTGGCGCTGGCCACCATAGCGCTGAAAACCGGTGCCTGGTGGGTCAGTGGCAGCGTCAGCCTGCTCAGCGACGCCATGGAGTCGCTGGTAAATCTGGCCGGCGCCATCTTTGCACTGGCCATGGTGACGGTAGCCGCCCGGCCGCCCGACGACGACCACCCTTACGGCCACCACAAGGCCGAATACTTCTCCAGCGGCTTTGAAGGGGTGCTGATTCTGTTTGCCGCGCTGGGCATCATCTGGGCCGCCGTGCAACGGCTGCTGCACCCGCAGCCGCTGCAAGACCTGGGATTCGGCCTGTTGCTGTCCGTGGTCAGTTCGGTGCTGAACGGCGCCTTGGCTTACAGCATGCTGCGCAAGGCGCGCCAGGTGCGGTCGGTGGCACTGGAGGGTGATGCGCGCCACCTGTTCACCGACGTCTGGACTTCGGCTGGCGTGGTGGTGGGTTTGCTGGCGGTGCAGGCCACCGGCTGGTTGTGGCTGGACCCGGTGTTGGCGCTGCTGGTGGCTTTGAACATCTTGCGCGAAGGCGGGCGTTTGGTGTGGCAGGCGGCTGGGGGGCTGATGGATGAAGCGCTGGACTCTGACGCGCGCCAGGCCATTGACGAGGTGTTGGCGGGTTTTGACCACCATGCCATTCGCTTTGACCATGTGACCACACGCAGCGCCGGCCAGCGCCGATTTGTGGACCTGCACATGCACATGCCGGCGGCCTGGACGCTGGGGCGGGCAGCCGCGGTGCGCACCAGTGTCGAGCAGGCTTTGATGAGTGCCGTGCCCGGGCTGCGCGCCAGCATCCAGCTGCTGCCACTGGATGTGGAAGCCCACTTCGGCGATGCCAAGGACCCCATCTGATTGCCCTGGTGCAACGGGTGCGTGAAGCGCGTGTCGACGTGCTGGGTCAGACCGTCGGCACCATCGGACAAGGGCTGCTGGTGCTGGTGTGTGCAGAGCCGGCAGACACCGTGGCAGTGGCCGTCAGACTGGTGGACAAGCTGCTGAAACTGCGCATCTTCAACGACGATGCAGGCAAGATGAACCGCAGCTTGCAAGACGTGGCTGGTGGCCTGCTGCTGGTCAGCCAGTTCACGCTGGCCGCCGATGTGTCTGGCGGCAACCGGCCCAGTTTCACAAGCGCAGCGCCGCCGGCCCTGGGCCGGGCTCTGTTCGAAGACATGGTGCGGTTGGCGCGCGAGCGCCACCCGTTGGTGGCCAGTGGTGTGTTTGGTGCCGACATGCAAGTGCACCTGGTCAACGATGGGCCGGTGACCATACCGATCACCTTGCGCTGAAGGGCTGTGGGTGCTGCGGTGCATTGGGCCGCTCGACAGAAAAAAACCGCCCTGCTGGGCGGTTTTCTCAGCATGCGCGCAGGCGCATCCTCATGTCCTCAGTCGTCTTGCAGACCGCGCCCTCGCAGAGCTCGGGCTCTGATTGAGGCGAAAGGACCGGCGCAGGCCGGTCCTTACGTCCTCAATCAGCATATTGCCCGGCGGCTTTGATGACGGCACCCCATTTGTCGATCTCGGCGGCAACAAACTTATTGTGATCGGCCGGGTTGATGCGATTGTCGGTCACTACCACGGCGCCCAGTGCTTCCTGGCGCTTGATGAAGTCGGGGTCTTTCAGCGCGTCGCGCAGGGCTGCATTCAACCGGTCCAGTACCGCCTTGGGCGTGCCCTTGGGGGCATAGACGCCGTGCCAGATGCTGACACTGAAGCCCTTCAAGCCGGCCTCGTCCAGCGTGGGCAGTTTGCCCAGCACGGGGGTGTTGATGCGCTTGGGCGTGGTCACCGCATAAGCGTTCACGGTGCCGGCGCCGATCTGGCCCGTGGTGTTGGTGGTTTGGTCGCACATCAGGTCGACCTGCCCGCCCAGCAGGTCGTTCATGGCCGGCGCCGTGCCCTTGTACGGCACGGTGGTCATGTCCACTTTGATGGCGTTTTGGAACATCAAGCCGCACAGGTGCGAAGCCGAGCCCAGGCCGGCATTGGCCAAGTTGATCTTGCCTTTGTTGTCATTGATCCATTTGGTCAACTCGGCGAAGTTCGCTGCTGGCAGGGTCTTGCGACCCAGCAGGGTCATGGGCACGTCGTTGACCATGCCGACATACTCGAAGTCGTCCAGCGTGTTGTAGGTCAGCTTGCGGTACAGGCC
>JANNMQ010000363.1:0-1654 GCA_031398045.1 Rubrivivax sp. | reverse complement strand
AAGGTCGAAGCTGGCACCAACTGTGTGGTGTTCGGGCTCGGTGGTATTGGGCTGAACGTGATTCAGGGCCTGAAGATGGTGGGCGCCAACATGATCGTCGGCGTCGACACCAACCCGGCGCGCGAAAAGATGGCGCGGCAGTTCGGCATGACACATTTCATCAACCCCACCGAACATCAAAACGTGGTGGACAGCATCGTGCAGCTCACCGACGGTGGTGCCGACTACAGCTTTGAATGCATCGGCAACACAAAAGTGATGCGCCAGGCGCTTGAATGTACGCACAAGGGCTGGGGCCGCAGCATCATCATCGGCGTGGCTGAAGCGGGTGCAGAAATCAGCACGCGGCCTTTCCAGCTGGTGACGGGCCGCAAGTGGGAAGGTTCGGCCTTCGGCGGCGCACGCGGCCGCACCGATGTGCCGAAAATCGTCGACTGGTACATGGACGGCAAGCTCAACATCGACGACCTGATCACGCACAAGCTGCCGCTGGAGCGTATCAACGAAGGTTTTGATTTGATGAAGCGGGGGGAGTCGATACGCACCGTGGTGGAATTCTGATCCGGCTTCGTTTTCAAACGCACCGGAAAGCCGATCGGGGTGAGCCTGTCGAAGCCCTGGTCACTGGGCTTCGACGTGCTCAGCCTGGGCGGAATTTGATGCGCCAAGCGGCCCCACCGCGCGCGCCAACACACCTGTGGCCCACTGGTTGAGGCTGACGCCTTGCACCTGAGCCGTGGCGCTGGCGCGCGCATGCAGGTTGGGCGGCAGGCGCAACATCACGCGGCCAGAAAAGGGCTTTTCAGCAGCTTGGCCCAACTGGGCGCTGGCTTCCAGGTAGTGGTCAACCGCCTGCCGAAAGCGCTTGCGCAACTCAGCCACCGACTCGCCATCAAAGCCGACGATGGCCTTGATGCCCACCAGATGACCCACGAAGCAGCCATCTTCTTCGCTGTACTCAATGCGGGCCGCGTAGCCTTTGTAGGTCATGGTGTTCATGGTTTCACTCCGGCAAGTTCAAGAAAGCGGCGCGCATTGCGCACCACATACGGCTTGGCCTCTTTCTGCGGGTGCGGGCGGTGCACGTCAAGCCGCTCGCCCCGAAGCGCAAAGGTCACGGCAGAGCCGCCCTTGTTGATGCACACCGCACCAGCGGCTATCAGCATCGATTCAATGTCCGCCCAGGGCAGCGTGCGTGGCACGGATTCGTTGAAGACCAACGCAAGCGTCTTGCGGTGTCGTGTATTCATGCCGGAATGCTATCAAAAAGTGCTGCCAAGGAGGTCGTTTTGTAGCCCTTGTCTGCCCCGGCCGAACGCGCAGTCCACCGCAGCACTGAAATTACCGCCATCGTCCAGGCCACCCGGTGCTGGAACTGCTCGCACGCTGCCTCGCCAAGTTCGCAGCCGTATGGGCGGCGATGCGGGAGCGGCCAAGGCGGAAGCCGGCGCCAAAGTGGTGGCGTTTGGCATGGGCGGCATAGGGCTGAACGTGATCCAAGGGGCAAAGATGGTGGTGGGCGCCGACAAGATCATCGGCGTCGACATCAACCCCGGACGTGAAGCGATGGCGCGCAGGTTCGGCATGACCCATTTCATCAACCCGAGCGAACACCAAAACGTGATGGACAGCATCGTGCAGCTGACCGACGGCG
>JANNMQ010000281.1:0-7025 GCA_031398045.1 Rubrivivax sp. | reverse complement strand
CCGCTTGCCAAGCGCGCTACCCCCGCCTGCGGGCAGACTGGAAGGCGCTGATGAGCAGCATGCCAAAGGACTTTGTGGTGGCCCACCCGCTGACCGGCTTGCCGGAAAAGTTGACGCTCAGCCGCGACGGGCTGCTGTCGCTGGTGCGCTCGCCGCTGTATCTGCCGGCGCTGGCTGCCGCGCTGCCGGCTGCGCTGCACGCGGCGGCACAAGGCCAGTTGGAGCCACTGGTGGGTTTGGCCAGCGCCATGGGCGGTGGCACCGGTCGGCGCAAGGGCCAGCTGTACGAGGGCATGCACTTTTCGGTGGTCTGCAGCGAAGACCTGCCGCGCCTGGCGGTCAGTGATGAAAAGCCCGGCGCAGACTTTGGCAGCGGCTTTGCCGAGCGGTACCGCAGCGTGTGCAAAACCTGGCCCCAGGGCGCGGTGCCGGCAGCTTTTTATTCGCTGCCCGCGGCGCGCAGTGCCGCGCTGGTGCTCAGCGGTGCTGATGACCCCGCCACCCCGCCGCGCCACGGCCAGCGGGTGGTGCAGTCACTCGGTGCGCTTGCCCGGCACCAGGTGGTGACCCATGCGGGACACGGGGTGATGAGCCTGCCCTGCATGCGTGACGTGCTGTTCCGCTTCATTGATGCCGACAGCGACGCCCAAGCGCTGCAGGTGGACCTGAGCTGCGCCGGGCAGGTGCCCCGCCCGCCGGCTTTTTTGCCCATCGGCGCTGCAGCCCGCAGCGCCAACGAAGTGCGCACGCCGTGATCGAAGTCCGCCAGTTGCGCAAGCGCTTCACCCAGGGCCGGGGCCGGCAGCAACGCACAGTGCTGGCGGTGGATGGGGTGGACTTCACGGCGGCCGATGGCTGCATCACCGGGCTGCTGGGCCCCAACGGTGCCGGCAAAACCACCACCCTGCGCATCGCCGCGGGTTTGATCGACGCTGACGCAGGCAGCATCTGCGTGGACGGCATTGATGTGTCGCGGCAGCGGTCGGCGGCGTTGGCGCGCATGGGTGTGCTGAGCGACGCGCGGGGGTTGTACCCGCGGTTGACGGCGCGCGAAAACATCGTTTACTTCGGCCGCCTGCACGGGTTGAGCCCGCGTGAAGCTGGGGCACGTGTGGACACGCTGGCGCGGCTGCTGGACATGCAGCCGCTGCTGGACCGCCGCACCGAAGGCTTCAGCCAGGGCGAACGCATGAAAACCGCGCTGGCGCGGGCGCTGGTGCACAACCCCCACAACATCGTGCTGGACGAACCCACCAACGGATTGGATGTGCTGGCCACGCGCGCTTTGCGCGACACCCTGCGACGCTTGCGCGACGAAGAGGGCAAGTGCGTCGTCTTTTCCAGCCACATCATGCAAGAGGTGGAGCGCTTGTGTGACCACGTGGTGGTGGTGTCGCACGGCCGCACGGTGGCTGCCGGCACAGTGGAAGGCCTGAAAGCGGCCGCGGGTGACGAGCCTGACTTTGAAGACGCGTTTGTGAAACTGGCGTTTTCTGCAGGGTCAGCTGCAGGGTCATCTGCAACGCCAGCCGCCGCGCCATGAAAGCCGCCTGGGTGGTCTACCTGAAAGAGTTGCTGGACGCGCTGCGCGACCGGCGCACCTTGCTGATGGTGTTGCTCAGTTCAGTGGCCGTGGGGCCGCTGGTGCTGGTGATGGTGTCGAGCCTGGTGGCGGGTTTCGAAAAGCGCGCCGAGGCGCGTGAGGTGGTGGTGCACGGTTTGCAGCACGCGCCCAGCTTGCAAAACTTTCTGGAGCGCCAAACCTACCGTGTGCTGCCGGCCGAGCCCGGCTACGAGCAGCAGCTGCGCGACAGCAAGCTGGCCCACCCCGTGCTGGTGATACCGCCAGGTTTTGAGGCCGACCTGGCCAGTGGCCAGGCACCGCTGCTGGAACTGGTGAGCAGCAGTTCCAACCAGCGCGCCCAGGGCAGCGCCAGTGCCGTGCTGCGCCTGGTGCGCTTATTCAACCAGGAACAAGCCACGTTGCGGCTGGCGCTGCGTGGTGTGGCGCCAGCGGCGCTGGAAACCGTGCAGGTGCAGGAACGCGATCTGGCCGAGCCGGGCACCCGCGCTGCGCAATTGACCACCATGGTGCCGTTTTTTGTGCTGATGGCCGTGTTGTACGGCGCCTTGAACGCGGCGCTGGACAGCACCGCCGGTGAACGCGAACGCGGTTCGTTGGAGCCGCTGCTGATGAACCCGGCGCCGCGCTGGTCGCTGGTGCTGGGCAAGTGGGGCGCGGTGGCCAGCGTCGGCATGCTGATCGCCGTGCTGTCGTGTTTGAGTTTCCTGCCCGGGCAGTGGTTGTTGCGCAGCGAGGTGCTGGCTTCGATGTTCCGCTTTGGCGCCACGGAGGCGCTGAGTTTCATTGCACTGTTGCTGCCGCTGGCGGGAGCGTTGGCCGCCGTGCTGATGGCGATTGCCATACGCAGCAAGTCTTTCAAGGAGGCGCAAGCCAGCGTCACCGTGGTGCTGCTGGTGGTGTCGATGTTGCCTTTGGTGCAGGTCTTCAACCAGGAAGGTGACGCACCCTGGCACCTGTGGGTGCCGGCACTGGCTCAGGTCACGCTGATGGGTCGGGTGCTGAAAGGCGAGCCATTGCCCTGGCCTGATGTGCTGCTGCCTTTCGCTGTCTGCGCAGGCCTGGTGCTGCTGGGTGTGTTTTTTGTGGCGCGAACCCTGCGCACCGCAGCGCTGAAGTAGCGCCGCGGTGTGCAGCGCCTGTCAGGCTGCGCGCCGCTGGTCTCGCAGCAATGCGGTTTCGATGCTGTCTTCTTGGTCGCTGGCCCGGCTGTGCGCGCGCCGATGGGTTTCAACCACCGCGCGGTGGCGCAGTGACTGAACCGGGTGCAAGCCGGCCATCTGCACCGCCCGCCGCAGTGGGTTTGGGCTCGGGCTTGGGTTGTAGCTGAGGCTGCTCAAGTTTCGCGTGAGCAAAGGTTGGACACCTTGGGTTTCAAGGCCCGGCCTTGCAAGCGACGAGGACAACAAAGACACCGCCGCCGTCACAGTCAGGTGGGCACCCTGTTCTTCAGGCTGTCTACGCTGCTGCAACAGATCACAAACCGGCAACTGCCAGGCCAGCGCATGCACCAGGCGATTGACGGCCACTGTTTTGGCCAGGCCATACACAGGAAGTTGATGGTCGTCAACAAACTGCAGGTTGGTGATGATGGAGTTGGGGTCTGCCAGCATCACGACACCGGGCTTGACCTCCACCCATTCCCACGCCAGGCCCACGGGGCGCTGTTCGTCCTGCGCCATCCACACGGTGTCGCCGGCCCGAAGACCCGCAAGGCCGCCGTCATCTCTGAGTTGCGTGCCCATGTGTTTGAAACTGGGCAAGGTTTCTACTTGCGGTGGAAGGTACCATTCAAGAGTGGCCCAGGACTTGATCATCCAGGATTGAATATTCACAGCTGCCCCTTTTGGTGTGTTTACGAACCGCCATCGTCGTGGCACAACCCGTTCATCACAACCTAGCAAGGTTGGTGGTCTCCCTTAGAACATGCGTCAGCAGGACTATCTGGACGTCAGCGCAGCATCCGACCGCAGCTCGTTTGAGCGGCGCCTGTTGCACTGTGTGAACAACCTGGGTTTCGAGATCGCCACCGCTGTGTTGGCGGTGGACATGCCGGGCCAAAAGCCGGTGTTCATCACCATCGGCAACACGCCAGACGCCTTTTTGGAGGCCTCGCGGGACCAGAGTCATGCCCGGCGTGACCCGGTGTTGATGCGCTTGAAGACCATGACCACGCCTTTTGTCTATGACCAGGCCACCTACGTGCAGTGTGATGCCGGCGACCTGTGGGAAGAGCAGGCCGCTTACGGTTACCACACCGGCATTTCCATGGCGATGCACATGGCCGAAGGCCGCCACTTCTTGTTGGGCGTTGACCGCGCCACCCCGCTGCCGCCCTCGGGTGACGTGGTGATGCGCATGATGGCCGACCTGCAGCTGTTGGCGGTTTACGCCCAGGAAACAGCGGTTCGCGTGCTATTGCCTGAGGAAGAGCCCAAGGGGCCCGTGCCCCACCTCACACCGCGTGAACGCGAGGTGCTGGCCTGGACGCGGGAAGGCAAAAGCGCCTGGGCCGTGGGCCAGATCCTGGCCATGAGCGAACACACGGTGAATTACCACCTGCGCAATGTCATGCGCAAGCTGGGCGTGTCTAGCAAGCACACCGCCATCCTGCGCGCGCTGTCGCTGGGTCTGTTGTAGGCGAGAGCCGCACCGAACGACGGTTAGAGTGGGTTTGCGCTGAGCGGCCCTGCCCGTTTCTGTATCGTCGGACGATGAGTGGACGGCTTCGTACAGGCGGTTTCGGCCTGTTGAGTGGCTAGGCATTCTGCTGTTGTGCAGGGCCCGCACCCACGATCCAAGATGCGCTGCATTGCTGGCCATCACCACAATCTCGCGCCTAACCCGACCCAGCCCCGTCACAGGTTCGCCACCGAAGTGCCGGCGCCTACCCACGGCGCGCCGGTTCTGGAATTCAGCTACGCCCAAAAGAAGCTGATGTCAAGTCACAAAGGCATAGAGCTTTGCGGGGGGTGAGCAGCCTGATTCAATGCGTGCAGCGTTTTGCAAATTCCTGCTCACCCTCAACCCGTTCTGGAGAAATGCACCATGACCTCACTCAAAACTGCTGCGCGCACACGTTCATTCCCTCGCACGGGTGGAAACTGGGCCTAACTCCGGTACGGGTTTATTGAAGGCGGCGCGGGGCGCCGCAACGTCCAGCGAGCCTACGGGCTCGCTTTGCGTTATAGGCTGCTGACCGACCGTGTGCTGAAGGGCGTGGTCAGCAGTTGCAGACGATGCAGCCCGGCCATTGCCTGCTGCGGGCTGGTTCTACACATGTTGGGCGTTGGGCGCAACGAGTGACGGGCTGCGGGGCGGTTCGGCAAGCCGAAAAGTCGGCAACGCAGGTGGCGGTCGGGTTGCTCACAAGGCCGACCGGCCAGGTTGCCGTTCGGCAGTCCCGGTATGGCGGACCTGATCGAGGGCGCCGCTCAACATGCACCGCAGCCGAGGCGGTATTCCATGGCGGGGTTGCTTGCGGTGCTGCAGCTACAAAATGACGCTGTGGTGGTTGCGGCGCCTAAAATTGCCGCATGCTGCATCCACAAGAATTTGATGTCATTGTTGTTGGCGGGGGCCACGCCGGTACTGAAGCGGCGTTGGCCGCGGCCCGCATGGGCTGCAGCACGCTGCTGCTGACGCATAACATTGAAACGCTGGGGCAGATGAGTTGCAACCCCAGCATCGGTGGTATCGGCAAGGGCCATCTGGTGAAAGAAATCGATGCCTTGGGCGGGGCCATGGCAGCAGCCACCGACGAAGCCGGCATCCAGTTCCGCATCTTGAACGGCAGCAAAGGGCCTGCAGTTCGGGCCACACGGGCGCAAGCCGACCGGGTTTTGTACCGCGCAGCGATAAGGCAGCGCATAGAGAACCAGCCCAACTTGTGGCTGTTTCAGCAAGCCGTGGACGACCTGATGTTGCAGGGCGGCCGCGTGGTGGGTGCCGTCACCCAGGTGGGCGTGAAGTTCCGCGCGCGCGCGGTGGTGTTGACGGCGGGTACTTTTCTGGATGGCCGCATCCATGTTGGCTTGCAGAACTACAGCGCTGGGCGTGCCGGCGACCCGCCTGCCGTCAGCCTGTCGGCGCGGCTGAAAGAATTGAAACTTCCGCAGGGACGTCTGAAGACGGGCACGCCGCCGCGCATCGACGGCCGCAGCATCAACTTTGCCCGTTTACAAGAACAGCCCGGAGACCTGGACCCGGTGCCGGTGTTCAGCTTTCTGGGGCACGCAGGCCAACACCCGCGCCAGGTGCCGTGCTGGATCACGCACACCAACAGCCGCACACACGGCATCATCAAAGGCGGCTTTGACCGCAGCCCCATGTTCACCGGCGTGATTGAAGGCGTGGGCCCGCGTTACTGCCCCAGCATGGAAGACAAGGTGAACCGCTTTGCAGACAAGAGCAGCCACCAGATCTTTCTGGAACCCGAAGGCCTGAGCACGCACGAGTTTTACCCCAACGGCATTTCCACCTCTCTGCCCTTTGATGTGCAGTTGGCTGCGGTGCAAAGCATAGAGGGCCTGGAGAATGCTCACATCCTGCGCCCGGGTTATGCCATCGAGTACGACTACTTCGACCCCAGGGAACTGACGCCCAGCTTCGAAACCCGCGCCATCAAGGGGCTGTATTTTGCGGGCCAGATCAATGGCACGACGGGATACGAGGAAGCTGCGGCGCAAGGGCTGTATGCGGCGGTGAATGCAGCCCTGCAGGTTAAAGGCCTGGAGCCCTGGTTGCCCCGGCGCGACCAGGCTTATCTGGGCGTGTTGGTGGATGACCTGGTGAGTAAGGGGGTGACCGAGCCCTACCGCATGTTCACCAGCCGGGCTGAGTTTCGCTTGCAGCTGCGTGAAGACAATGCAGACCTTCGCTTGACCGAGGCCGGTCGGCAGCTGGGTTTGGTAAGCGACGAACGCTGGGCGGCTTTCAACCAAAAGCGCGACAGGCTGGAGCGTGAGTTGCAGCGCCTGCGCAGCACCTGGGTGCGCCCTGCCACGCTGGCTGCTGCCGATGCTGAGAGGCTGTTGGGCAAAGCGCTGGAACATGAATACCCACTGGCCGATTTGCTGCGACGCCCGGGGGTCGGTTTTGACGCGGTGGCAGTGGCGGCACGCCTGGCCGGCCAGGCGGATGTTTCACGTGAAACATTGGCGCGCGAATGGGGCCAACGGGCCGCAGATGAAGTGATCGACCAGTTGGAAATTGGCATCAAGTACGCGGGCTACATCGACAAGCAGCTTGACGAAGTGCAGCGCGCCTCTGCCTTCGAAAATCTGAAACTGCCCGAAGAGCTGGACTACGCCCAAGTGGCGGCGCTGTCGTTTGAGGTGCGACAGAAGCTGACGCGGCACCGCCCCGCCACGCTGGGCCAAGCTTCGCGCCTTTCGGGTGTGACGCCCGCAGCCATTTCGTTGTTGTTGGTGCATCTGAAGAA
>JANNMQ010000141.1:0-3437 GCA_031398045.1 Rubrivivax sp. | reverse complement strand
GCCACTTGGCTGTCCTGTGGGCCTATATCGACGAAAGTGGGAAAGGCGAAGGGCGGGGCTCGCGTGCATTCGATGGCTACACCTTTGCCACGGGCGGCTTCCTAGCACCAGCGGACGATTGGGAAAGGTTTACCGAGAAGTGGGTCGCAATGTTGCGGCAGCGCGCCCTCGGTCGCGGCGAGCTTGGCCATCGCGGCCTCGCGCGTCACGTTGCGGCCCTGGTCGCGCTGCCACGCGGCGCGGTAGGTCAGCAGCGCGGCGCTGTCGATCGTCGTCGCCATCTGCGCAAGGCTCGCCTGCGTGAGCTGAAAGTCGGCGAGCACGCCGCCGAACATCTTGCGCGTGGTCGCGCGTTGCAGGGCTTCAGCCATCGCGCAGCGGGCAAAGCCCAGCGCCGCAGCCGCGACCGAAGTGCGGAAGATGTCCAGCGTGCGCATGGCCAGCTTGAAGCCCTCACCCGCCGCGCCGATGCGCTGGCTGGCGGGGATGCGGCATTCACTGAAGCGCAGGCGCGCCAGCGGATGCGGTGCGATGACGTCGATGCGTTCAGCAATCTCAAGACCGGCCGTGCTGGCTTCAACCACAAAGGCCGAAATGCCCCGCGCGCTGGCCGCCTCGCCAGTGCGCACGAAGACGACATAGAAGTCGGCGATACCCCCGTTGCTGATCCAAGTTTTCTCGCCATCGATGATCACGTGGTCGCCTTCGACGCGCGCGGCACATTGCATCGCCGCCACGTCGGACCCCGCATCAGGCTCGCTCAGCGCAAAGGCGCTGATGGCCTGCCCCGCTGCCACCTTCGGCAGCCAGCGCGCCTTTTGCTCGGTCGTGCCAGCCAACGAGATCGCGCCCGAACCCAAGCCCTGCATCGCAAAAACAAAGTCGGCCAAGCCGTTGTGGCGCGCCAGCGTTTCGCGCGCCAGGCACAACATTCTGGTGTCGATGACATCCGCCGCACCGCCATAGGCCACACCGGCCACCGCATGCTGCAGCCAGCCCGCGCTGCCCAGTTGCTGCACCAGCTGCCGGCACTGCGCGTCCACGTCATGCCCGTGCACATCGCGCACGGTGTCCTGTGCCCAGCTGTCCACAGCGGCTGCAAAGTCGCGGTGGCGCTGCTCGAAGAAGGGCCAGCCCAGGTGTTCCAAAGGGTTCATCGTGGCGCTCTCACAGCTTCAGTTGCCTTCGAACACCGGCTTGCTTTTGGCCACAAAAGCGCGGTAAGCGCGGCCAAAGTCTTCGCTCAGCATGCACAGCGCCTGTGCCTGCGCTTCGCTTTCTATGGCTCCGTCGATGCCCATGTCCCATTCCTGGTGCAACATGGTTTTGGTGATGCCGTTGGCGAAGGTGGGGCCGGCTGCGATGTCGCGCGCCAGCGCCAGCGCTTCAGCCGCTAGCGCCTCGGGTTCCACCAGCCGGTTGTAAAAGCCCCAGCGTTCGGCTTCCACCCCAGCCAATGCGCGGCCCGTGTACAGCCATTCACTGGCACGGCCCTGGCCCACGATGCGCGGCAGCATGGCGCAGGCGCCCATGTCGCAGCCGGCCAGACCCACGCGGTTGAAAAGAAATGCAGTCTTGCTTCGCGCCGTGCCGATGCGCAGGTCGCTGGCCATGGCCATGATGGCGCCGGCCCCAGCACACACCCCGTCCACCGCGGCCACGATGGGCTGCGGGCAATGGCGCATGTTTTTCACCAGTTCACCGGTCATGCGCGTGAACATCAACAACTCGGGCGCCTTCAGCTGTATCAGCGGGCCGATGATCTCGTGCACGTCGCCGCCACTGCAGAAGTTGCCCCCCGCACCCTGCACCACCACCGCATGCACGTCACTGGCGTGGCGCAGTGCCAAGAACAGGTCACGCAGTTCGGCATAACTGTCGAAGGTCAGTGGGTTCTTGCGTTCAGGACGGTTCAGCGTGATGGTGCCGACGCCCGCTTCCACCTGCCACAGGAAGTGCTGTGCCTGGTAACCGGACAACGCGCGGCGGTTGCCGGCGGTGAGTGCGGGGTCGACGCGGGGTGCGCTGGCTTCGGTCATGGTGTACTTGGGTTGGGTTGAATCTGCGGCTGCGTTCAAGCACCTGCCTTGGCGCGCTGGAACAGAGATTCCATCTGCGACTTGCCGCTGGTGTACTGCGGCGGCCACTGCGTGCCTGTAAACCCGATCTTCGCTGCCTCTTGCAGTGTCCACGCGGGGTTGGCCAGGTGCGGGCGCGCCACTGCGCACAGGTCGGCGCGGCCGGCGCTGATGATGCTGTTCACATGGTCGGCTTCGCTGATGGCGCCCACCGCGATGGTGGCAATGCCCGCCTCGTTGCGGATGCGGTCGGCAAACGGTGTCTGGTACATGCGGCCGTAGCTGGGCTTCTGGTCGGCACTGACCTGGCCCGAGCTGCAGTCGATCATGTCGGCACCTGCAGCCTTGAAGGCGCGCGCGATCTGCACAGCATCAGCCGGGGTGATGCCACCTTCCACCCAGTCGTGTGCCGAGATGCGCACCGATATCGGCAATTGCTGCGGCCACACTGCACGCACCGCGGCAAACACCTCCAGCGGGTAGCGCAGGCGGTTTTGCAGGCTGCCGCCGAAATCGTCAGTGCGCTGGTTGGTCAGCGGCGATATGAAGCTGGACAGCAGGTAGCCGTGGGCGCAGTGCAGTTCCAGCCAGTCAAAGCCGGCTTCGGCGGCCAGCCGCGTGCTGTGCACGAAGTCATCACGCACGCGTTCCCTGTCGGCACGCGTCATCGCCTGGGGCACCGCACCGTCTTCCAGGTAGGGCATGGCTGATGCTGCCAGCAAAGGCCAGTTTCCTTCAGCCAACGGGCGGTCAGCGCCCGCGCCTTGCCAGGGGGCGTTGGTGCTGCCCTTGGGGCCGGCGTGGCCAATCTGGATGCCCATCTTGGCGTCGCTGCCCTGGTGCACAAAGTCAACGATCTGCTTGAATGCATCGCGCTGCACGTTGTTCCACAAGCCCGGGCAGCCGGGTGTGATGCGGGCGTCGGCGCTGGTGCAGGTCATCTCCACCACCACCATGCCGGCGCCACCCAAGGCACGTGCACCCAGGTGCACCAGGTGGAAGTTGCCGGGCACCCCGTTCACGCAGCTGTACTGCGCCATCGGCGACACCACGATGCGGTTTTTCAGCGTCACGCTGCGCAGCGTGTAAGGCGTGAACATCGGTGGCACGGGCACCGGCGTCTGCAGGCCGGCGCGGTTGTCAAACCACTGCTCGAAACCGTCCAGCCAGCCCTTGTCGCGCAAGCGCAGGTTTTCGTGGCTGATGCGCTGGCTGCGGGTCAGCATGCTGTACATGAACTGCTCGGGTTCCAACTGGTCGCAGTAACGTTCACCACACACCTCGAACCATTCCATCGCATTCCAGGCTGCGTTTTGCAGCCGTATGACGTCGATGCGCCGTGCCGCCTGGTACTGCTCC
>JANNMQ010000105.1:0-3793 GCA_031398045.1 Rubrivivax sp. | reverse complement strand
CTGGCGGCGCTGACGTTGCCGTATTCGGTGGTGAAGTCTTTGCTGTTGTCGCCCACAAACTGCAGCATCGCGCGCAGGTCTTTCATGTCCAGCAGCAGCATGCCGTTGTCGTCGGCTATTCGGAACACCAGGCTCAGCACGCCGGTTTGGGTTTCGTTCAGCGCCAGCATGCGCGCCAGCAGCAGCGGGCCCATGTCGCTGACGGTGGCGCGCACCGGGTGGCCTTGCTGTCCAAACACGTCCCACAGCGTGGCCGGGCAGTGGGCGCTTGCCGGCTCGGGCAGGCCGCGTTCTTTCAGGATGGCAGCGATCTTCGGGCCCAGCGTGCCGGCCTGGGTGATGCCGGTGAGGTCGCCCTTCACGTCGGCCATGAACACCGGCACGCCTTGTTTGCTGAAGTTTTCAGCCAGCGTTTGCAGCGTGATGGTCTTGCCAGTGCCGGTGGCGCCGGTGATCAGGCCATGGCGGTTGGCCAGCGCCGGCAGCAGATGGCACTCAATGGTGCCGCGCTGGGCGACGAGGATGGGGTCGGGCATGCAAAGCTCCAGGCGGTTTCAGAATGGAAGGCAGTCTATTGAAGTTTCGTCAGGTGGCGGCGCGCCAGACGCCGCCATTACAGCGGGGGCCTGCCGCACCAGACTCCCAGGGCCCATGCCCGGCTAAAATAGGCAGTCCAACTTCCGCCGTGCACCACGGCCATCGAGCATTCATGGCAGGTCATTCCAAATGGGCCAACATCCAGCACCGCAAGGGCCGGCAGGATGAAAAACGCGGCAAGGCCTGGACGCGGGTGATCCGCGAGATCATGGTGGCGGCGCGCTTGGGCGGCGGCGACCCGGGCACCAACCCGCGCTTGCGGCTGGCGATTGAAAAAGCCAAAGCCGTGAACTTGCCGGTGGACACCGTGAAGCGCAACATCGACAAGGCCACCGGCAACCTCGAAGGCGTGAGTTATGAAGAAATTCGCTATGAAGGTTACGGCATCGGTGGCGCTGCCATCATCGTGGACTGCATGACCGACAACCGCGTGCGCACAGTGGCCGAAGTGCGCCACGCCTTCAGCAAATATGGCGGCAACATGGGCACCGAAGGCAGCGTGGCCTTTCAGTTCAAACACTGCGGGCAGCTGGTATTTGCCCCCGGCACCAGCGAAGACAAGGTGATGGAAGTGGCCCTGGACGCCGGCGCTGACGATGTGATCACCGGCGACGACGGCAGCATCGAAGTGCTGACCCCGCCCACCGAGCTGGAAGCCGTGAAACTGGCGCTGGAAGCCGCGGGCCTGAAGCCCGAGGTGGCCGAAGTGACGATGCGTGCTGAAAACCACATTGAACTGACCGGTGAAGACGCCACGCGCATGCAAAAACTGCTGGACGCCATTGAAGACCTGGACGACGTGCAGGACCTGCACCACAACGCGCTGATTGCCGAATGAAGCAGGCCGCATGAGAGTGCTGGTGATAGGCGGCGGTGGCCGTGAACATGCGCTGGCCTGGAAGTTGGCGCAATGCGAACGGGTGCAAGAGGTGTATGTGGCACCGGGCAATGCCGGCACGGCTGCTGACGACCGCCTGAAAAATCTCGCGATCACCGACCCGCACGCGCTGGCCGACTTTGCCGTGGCCGAAAAAATTGCACTCACCGTGGTGGGCCCCGAAGCGCCTCTGGCCGCCGGTGTGGTGGACATCTTTCGCGCCCGCGGGCTGCGCATCTTTGGCCCCACCCAAGCCGCTGCGCAGCTGGAAAGCAGCAAAGACTTCGCCAAGGCTTTCATGCAGCGCCACGGCATCCCCACCGCAGCGCACACCACGTTTACGGATGCACCAGCGGCGCATGCGTATGTGAAGGCGCAGGGTGTACCCATCGTCATCAAGGCCGACGGCCTGGCCGCCGGCAAAGGCGTGGTGGTGGCGCTGACGCTGGACGAAGCCCATGCGGCCATCACCGACATGCTGGGCAGCAACACGGTGGGCGTGCAGCACAACGCGGGCGGTGCAAGGGTGGTGATTGAAGAATTCATGGCCGGCGAAGAAGCCAGTTTCATCGTGCTGTGTGACGGCAAAAACGTGCTCAGTCTGGCCACCAGCCAGGACCACAAACGTGTGGGTGACGGCGACAAAGGCCCCAACACCGGCGGCATGGGGGCCTATTCACCCGCGCCAGTGGTCACCCCCAACGTGCATGCACGTGTGATGCAGGACATCATCCAGCCCACCATCAACGGCATGGCCCGTGAAGGCATGCCCTTCACCGGCTTTTTGTACGCCGGCCTGATGATCGACGAACAGGGCCAGCCCCGGACGGTGGAATTCAATTGCCGGCTGGGCGACCCCGAGGCCGAGGTGATCTTGATGCGCCTGAAAAGCGACCTGCTGGAAGTGTTGCTGAAAGCCACCGACGGCACGCTGGACCAGGTGGAGCTGCAGTGGGACCGCCGCGTGGCGCTGGGTGTGGTGGTGGCTGCTCACGGCTACCCAGCCGCGCCCCGCAAAGGCGACGCCATCACCGCGCTGCCGGCCGACACACCCGAGCTGCAGGTTTTCCACGCCGGCACCACCACCCAGGACGGCCAGCTGCGGGCCAGTGGCGGACGGGTGCTGTGTGTCACTGCGCTGGGCGACAACGTGCGTCTGGCACAGCAGCGGGCTCTGCAGGCGGTGCAAGCCGTGCGCATGGATGGCGCCGTCTGGCGCAGCGATATCGGCCACCGTGCTATCAAGCATTGATCCGCAAAACGGCACCGACCACGCCCCTGCACCACAGGCGCACAGCGTGCCATCAGACCCATGAAACTGCTCCAAACCGAGAAGCCCACCGACGCCGTACGCACTTACCTGCTGGGCCTGCAAAACCACATCGTCAGCAGCTTCGAGGCCGAAGACGGCCTGCCTTTCAGGCGCGACGGCTGGCAGCGCCCCGCCGGCGGCAAGCTCGAAGGCGACGGCCTGTCGCAGCTGATCGAAGAAGGCAAGGTGCTGGAACGTGGTGGTTGCAACTTCAGCCACGTCAAGGGCAACGCGCTGCCGCCCTCAGCCACGCAGCACCGCAGCGAACTGGCCGGCGCGCCTTTTGAAGCGCTGGGTGTGTCGCTGGTGATGCACCCGCGCAACCCCTATGTGCCCACGGTGCACATGAACGTGCGCATGCTGGCCGCCTTTGCGCCGGGCTTGCCGCCGGTCACCTGGTTTGGTGGTGGCATGGACCTGACACCCTATTACGGCTTTGAAGAAGACGCGGTGCACTTTCACCGCACCTGTGCCGACGCGCTGCATGCCGCCCAACCCGAGGCCCCGCTGTACCAGCGCTTCAAGCCCTGGTGCGACGAATACTTCTTCTTGAAGCACCGCAATGAAGCACGCGGCGTAGGTGGCATCTTTTTCGACGACTACACCGAAGGTGGTTTCGAAACAGGTTTTGCGCTGATGCGTGCCGTGGGCGACGCTTTTCTGCCCGCTTACCGCCCCATCGTGCAGCGCCGGCGCGAGACACCCTATGGCGAGCGCCAGCGCGACTTCCAGGCCTATCGGCGCGGCCGTTATGTCGAATTCAATCTGGTCTGGGACCGCGGTACCCACTTCGGGCTGCATGGTGGTGGCCGCACCGAAAGCATCTTGATGAGCATGCCGCCCATCGTGAAATGGCGCTACGACTGGCAGCCCGAGCCCGGCAGCGAAGAAGCCCGGCTGTACACCCACTTCCTGCCACCGCGGGATTGGTTGAAGTAGGCGTTGGAAACTTCCAGCCCGCGCCGTGTCGGCATCTTCGGCGGCAGTTTTGACCCCGTGCACAACGC